>NZ_QQAY01000024.1 GCF_003350505.1 Falsibacillus pallidus | reverse complement strand
TCCATAAAAGTCATCCTTTCATAAAGATTTCTTTATGGAAGGATAACGGATTTCACCCAATATTTACACCTTTTCGCTTAACTTGACGGCTATGGGGACAGGTTCCTCGTCCCATTTGCTGGGACAAGGAACCTGTCCCCGTGTCCCTTTTTTGGGTACAATAATAGAAATAATTGTTTTCCGTTTAGGAGGAGAGCGAATGTATTTTGGCAAAGTCAAAAAGAAATTTGACGGTGACAGGGTGCCGCCGAATCAAAATGTGACAACTACTTTCCCTGTTCTTCATGCAGGCAATGTTCCGTATTATCAACAAGACTTGAAGGATTGGGACCTTAAAGTTTTTGGAGAAGTAGAAAATGAGGCTCTTTTTACCTTCGACGATTTGATGAAGCTTCCCCAAAAAATGGGATCCAACGATATTCATTGTGTAACCGGCTGGTCAAAACTTGATAATGAGTGGGAAGGAATTGCCGCTTCGGATATAGCAAGCATCGTGAAATTGAAGCCTGAAGCTCAATTTGTCATCCTCCATTCGGAAGAAGGGTGGGTGACGAATCTCCCCCTGGATGATTTTATGAGAGAGAGCACATTATTGGCTCATTCACATGGAGGACACCAGCTTACCCCTGAGCATGGATATCCACTAAGGGCGGTGGTTCCTCATCTCTACTTTTGGAAAAGCGCAAAATGGCTGAGGGCAATCGAATTTTCCAAAGTGGATAAGCCTGGATTTTGGGAGAAAAACGGATATCATAATTATGGAAATCCATGGAAGGAAGAGAGGCTCTCATGGGATTGATAGGATATGGTCTTCACTAAGTCTTTTTTCCTCTTTTTGGGATGATTTCTTTTGCTAGGGTATCGCCCACGCAAATCAGCTTTAGCCTGCATAAAAAGTAGAGAGGCCATTGAGCTGTATATAAAAGGAGGATTACCCAATGCATGAAGACATGAGAAGACCGTTTTTTGGAAGGCCAGGTTTTGGATTCGGCAGACCAGGTTTTGGGTTTGGGAGACCGGGCTTTGGTTTTGGAAGACCTGGATTTGGTTTCGGAAGGCCATGGGGCTTCGGGGGATGGGGATTTGGTGCGCCATTCCTAGGAGGCATCGCAGGCGGATTGCTGGGAAGTGCATTACTTGCACCAGGATACGGCTACGGCTATGGCTACGGTTATCCATACCCTTATCCGTACCCATACCCTTATTACTACTGAAATTGGCGAAAGACAAGGAGCCGTGCTTTGTGCATGGCTCCCTTTTGAGTTTTTAGACATGGAACCGGTGCGGATTTGTTGATTTTGCTCGGTGCTTTTAGGATCAACCGGTGCGCTTTTTGTGATTTGCTCTCAACTTTCGGTCTTAACCGCCGCACTTTGTGTGATTTGCTCTCAACTTTCGGTCTTAACCTCTGCACTTTTGGGATTTATCGCGCAACTTTCTGCTCTAACCGCTCAACTATCCATTTTGTGGAATTTGTTCTCAGGTATCAGCAGCAAAATTAGACCTCTTATCAGCCGCTTCCGCTTTTCATGATCCAGCTCCAGCGCCCAGCCCCTCGAGTCATAAGCCGTACCTCTACGGAAATCAGGATTTCCTTCGAGTTCCGTCTTATGCTGGTCGGGGCTTTCAGGGCGCTTCCGCGTTTCTCGATCCAGCTCCAGCGGCTAGAGGCTGGGAGACTTCGCTCAGCACACTTACAATAAGTCATCATCGATTCGCTATCGCTTATCGTGATTCCTTTATCTCGTGGTGCTGCGCTCCAGTCTCTACGCCTCTGACCAGCCGCTTCCGCTTTTCTTTCACCCCCACCTCAACACGACTTGCAGGTTGCAGCAGTCCAGCTCGTTGGCTTCTTTGCTGTGGAAGATGAGACTTAGTCCATCGGGGTTGAATTTGATCACTGGGGTGCTCTTGATTCCTGAGCCTTGAAGGATTTTTCCTACCTCTACGGATTTAGACTGCTGAGCCATGTCCATGATCTTTGCGGCAAATTCCCGTGATTCGGAGATTTTTCCCATCAGCAATTCTGCATCTTTCAGGAGGATTTTCATTTGCTTGGCAGATTTCATGAACAATTCGGGATTCGCTGGAGGGAAGTCGCGTATATAAAATGGATAGTAATTGGCTGCAAAAGGGGGAATCGGCCTTCTATAAGGGTAGTAAGAGGGAGGATGTAAATAGCGTCTCCTCATGGGTGTGGTCCCCTTTCTTAACGTGCAGGTTCTGATTCCTTATAAAATATGAAGCCCCTAATTTGTACTATGCTTTTTTCTCGTGTCCAAATTTTGAGGTCAATGCATAGACAAATATGGTGGCCATCCCCAAGCAGATGAGAATGATTACGGTCAAGGATCTATCATTGCTCTGCCAACGGCTCCACTTTGAATCCAATGGTTCTTTTATATGTTCAATTCTTGAACCGGCTGAATTGAGAATTTCAATTCCATATCCTCCGAGTACTAAACTGGGCTGTCCTTTTTCGATAGTTGCCCATAATTCAATCTTATCCCCACCTCGCACCTGGATGCTTTTACTCCCTGAGTAGTGTCCCCAGCCAGGGATATAGGAATAGGGGATATCCACTTCCTGCTTTACATGCCAGTCCAAAGCAGGATCCACTCGAAGGATACGCTCAATTTTCACTGTCATAACCCGCTCCTGCGACACAGGACTCTTGTGCTCCTTAATCAAAGCGTCCTTTACAATCAATCCCTTTATATGTATTTTGGCGTCAGCTCTCTTTTCATGAATGATTCCCGGATCAGGAGCAGCATAAAGAGGAGTGCTGCTTGAAAGGGCTAATATCATGAAAAAAGCAAACACAATAAATTTCTTCATTTCAAAGCCTCCTTTTTCGATTAGACGTTTATGGAAGCCCCCAGGTTGCAATGAATTTGGACAGAAAAAAGGATTCTCGTCTGCTAATCTTGAATTATCCCTAATGTAGACTAGTGGAGGAGGCATTTATCATGAAATATGAAAATACATTGATCGGGACGCTTGGAATGGAATTTGTGGAGATTGGAAAAGGGAAGGTCGTTGCGACCATGCCTGTGGATGAAAGGACGAGGCAGCCGTTTGGCTATCTGCATGGAGGGGCTTCCGTTGCATTGGCAGAAACGGTTGCAAGCGTTGGAGCCGTTGAACTGATTGATTTGGAAAAAGAAATTTGCTTTGGGCTTGAAATCAACGCCAATCACATCCGTGCAAAGAAAGACGGTGTTGTCACTGCCATTGCTGAAGCTGTTCATCGAGGCAAAAGTACGATGGTATGGGAAATAAAAATTGTGGACGAGGAAGAGAAGCTTATTTGTACGTCCAGATGCACGATGGCAGTGGTTCCAAAAAAATAAGGAAGGGCGTTTAATTGAATAATGTCTGGGAAAACAATAAAGGACTACTATTTTAAAGGAGAGATTCATTAAAATGAGCTGGTCCAAGAATGATTACCCGGATTCTTTCAAAAACCTGACAATTGATACGAAATCAAAGGCCATTGAAATCGGCAATGCTCTTCTTGACGAAGGGTATGAAGAAGAGAGGGCCATTCCGATTGCGATTGATCGGGCAAGATCGGCAATGGAAGGCGGCCAGAAGGAAGAGGAATATCATTTATTGCCGCATGACAATGGTTGGCAGCTAAAAAAAGCGGATGGACAACGTGCCATCTATGTGGAGGAAACGAAGAACAAGCTATTGGATAAGGCAAAAAAATATGCCAATGACCATGACGGTTCACTCGTCATCCATAAAGAAGACGGTTCGGTTGAAACAACGCTATATGATTCATAAAAGCTGTTTTCTTAACCATTGTTGTTAAAATCTTATAGCCGATTTTAACGTGAAAATACGAATTTTGTGCGTTGGGGTGGAGTATCCAGGCTCTTTTCTAGCTAATTTTTCTGACATGGTTGCATAGTTATCATATTTTAATGCATAAAAGCAACAAACTTTGAGAAAAGAGCCTTCATAAAAAAAGACTGGCCGGCATCGGCCAGTCTTTTCATATGTTCATTGCTTTTCTCTTTTGAGTCCATCTTTTTCATGCTTTTCTTTATCCTTCAGTTCATCGAGAACGCTTTTCTCCCACATGGGTATGCCGGTATTGTAGGCTGCCCGGCTGATCAAATGCCCAGCGACCGGCGATGTGATAAAGATAAAAACAATGGCAAGGATCAGCCTTGAATTATAGTCCCCGTCCAACGTATAGAAGTAAAGAAATGCTCCAAGCAAGACGGACATCACTCCTAGTGTAGACCCTTTAGATGCGGCGTGGTTGCGGGTGTATACATCGGGTAGGCGCAAGATGCCTAGGGCCGTCACCAAGCTTAGTAAAGCCCCGATTGCGATGAATATCCCTGCAAATACATTAATGATTTCGGTCACGTTCAATGATCTCCCCTTTCTCGAGGAATTTGGCGAATGCGACGGTGCCGATGAAAGCAAGAATCCCGACGAGCAGGATGACTTCCAAAAATGCGCTCGTTTTAAGGAGCATGGAGATGAGTGCAATCAATGCGACGAGATTTATGCCAATTGCATCAAGTGCAATGACCTTGTCAGGGATTGTGGGCCCTTTAATGACCCGATAGATCAAGGCGAGCATGGCGATGGAGATGCAGATCAACGAAATTTTCAAGACCATGTCGAGCATTATTTGCTCACCTCCAAAATCGCTTTTTCAAACGAATTTCTGATACCATCAATGGCTTCTTCCACATCAGGAACATCCATGGCATGGATATAAAGTATTTTATTATCGGAAGAGACGTCAATCACAAATGTGCCTGGCGTCAATGTGATCAAATTGGCGAGCACCGTCACTTCCCATTTCGTTTCTAGCGTGGTCGACATAGCGAATATGCCCGGCTTCATATCCAATTTCGGCTTTAAGATCACTTTAAAGACGGCCCAATTGGCCAAGAGAAGCTCCTTGATGAAAATATAGACAAGGTTCAGGACTGCAGCAGCTCTCAGCAAGTAAAAACGGCTATTGAAAAACCTTCTTAGACCGAAAATGATAAGCAGTCCTAATATATATCCGATAAAAAAATCTTTTCCTTTAAACGAGTTCTGGAGAAACATCCATAAAAATGCAAGGAAAAAGTTTAATAGTATTTGAAATGCCATTCTATTACTCCTTTAATACAGCATCTATATAGAGTGCTGGATTTTTTAGGACTTCTGCGGCCTGTGAGATATAGGAGTGTACAAATTCGGCCCCTATCCCATAGGTAATCCCGATTGCGATCAGAAGCCCTGCAGGTGCTAATAACATATAAACAGGAACCTTGCCCTCGTTTGGAAACTCCTTCGGTACTCCCCAAAAACCATTGATGAAGATTTTCATGACAGAATAGAGTACAAAGAGACTAGACATCAAGACCACAGCAGCCCCGATATAATGCCCTGCTGCAAATCCACTCTTCACCAGAAGAAGTTTTCCTACAAATCCGCTGAATGGTGGAATTCCCGCCAATGAAAGGGAGGCAAGGAAGAACATCCATCCAAGAAGGGGATAGCGCTTGATCATACCGCTGATGTTTGAAAGTCTGCTTGTTCCTGTAATGGCAATGATGATGCCGATCAATAAAAACATGGCAGCTTTTAAAAGCATATCGTGAATGAGATAAAATACAGAGCCTGTCAGTGATTCTTCTGTCATGACGGATATCCCGAATGTAATGATGCCAACAGCGATGATGATGTTGTATATGATGATTTTTTTAATATCCTCATAGGCGATGGCGCCGATGATGCCTGCCAGGATTGTCAAGATAGCCAGGACCATAAGGATTTGATGGGTATACCCTGTATCGTGGTAGAAGAACAAGGTATAGGTTCTTAAGATTGAATAGACACCGACTTTAGTTAAAAGGGCGCCGAATAAAGCCATAATCGGAGCGGGAGGTGCATAATACGATCCAGGAAGCCAGAAATAGAGAGGAAAGATCGCACCTTTCAAGCCAAATACAATCAAGAATAGTATGGCGATGACTGTAACGATTCCCGGCTGATTGATTTCAGTGATCTTTCGGGAAATGTCAGCCATGTTCAAGCTTCCGATGACAGAATAAAGATACGCTACGGTAATGACAAATAAGGCTGAGGAAATGACATTGACCAGAATATACTTAATGGATTCCCTCAATTGAATCTTTGTCCCCCCGATGACCATAAGGACATAGGAAGACATCAGCATGACCTCGAAAAATACAAAGAGATTGAAAATATCCCCTGTCGTAAAAGCCCCGTTGATACCTACCAATAAAAATTGGAAAACAGAATAATAATAGAACTTTTCCCTGCCTTCACCGATAGATCGAAAGGAATAGATCAAACAGCAGAATGCGATGATGCTTGATGTGGCTACAAGCAGGGCTGAAAGCATGTCAGATACGAGTGTGATTCCAAATGGAGCTGGCCAGCTGCCCAAATTCAATGTCTGTATGCCATCTGTATGGACCGTCTGAATCAAGATGATTGAAGCACTAATGGTCCCAATCATGGATAGACCTGAAATCCATCTTTGCAAAACAATATATTTAGTTAAAAAGATTAACAGGATCGCTGTAAACAGCGGAATGATGATCGGTAAAATCAATAAATTAATCATTGCCTTCTGTTCCTCTCATTTGGTCCATATTATCTGTACCCAATTCTTGATAGGCTCGATAAGCCAGGACTAAAAAGAATGAAGTTACTCCAAAGCTGATGACAATCGCTGTCAGGATCAGGGCCTGCGGAATGGGATCGACGTAATGCTTGGCGTGCTCTCCCAAAATCGGCACGGACCCTTTCTTTAAGCCGCCCATGGTAAGAATCAGCAAGTGGGCTCCATGGCTTAATAAACCTGTTCCGATGATGATCCGCAGCAAGCTTTTGGATAACATGAGATAGACCGCGCTGGTAAATAAAACTCCAATAATGACAGCCATTAATATTTCCATTATTCACCCTCTCCTATCGTTTGAATAATGGTCATTGTGACACCAATGACGACGAGATAAACACCAGTATCGAACAAGACTGCAGTGTGAAGGGAGGTTTCTCCCAAAATCGGCAGATCGAAATGGCTGAATGCATGTGTCAAAAACGGGACATTGAAGAGCAGGGACCCCGCACCTGTTGCAACCGCAAAGAATAGTCCGATCCCGATTAACAATTTATAGTCAATCGGGATGATCTTTGAAACCGTCTTGATATCATAAGCAAGCAGGAGCAGTACGATGGCACCGGATGTCATCAAACCACCGATGAATCCTCCGCCGGGATGATAGTGCCCTGAAAAGAATACCTGAAGGGAAAAGAGAAAAATCATGAAAACGACAACGTTCGTCACTGTCTGTAAGATGACATCATTTTTTTTCATTCGTTTTCCCTCCTTCGTTGGTTAAGCGAAGCCTGATCATTCCAAAGATGCCTAACGCTGCAATTCCAAGTACGCAGATTTCAAACATCGTATCGAATCCACGGAAGTCAACAAGGATTACGTTGACCATATTTTCCCCGCCTGCCTTGTCATGGGTGTTTTCAATATAATACTTGGCGATTGAATCAAACAATTTATTGCTGTGAGCTGAAATGGCAACCAGCGTAACAATCACACCGACCCCAATGGAAATCAAGGCATTTCCAAGTTTGAATCCGATTCCTTTTTCGTGCTTGTTCAATGGCGGCAAGTGATAGAAAGCCAAAAGGAACAAAGCAACCGAAACCGTTTCAATGACAAGCTGTGTCAAAGCAAGGTCCGGTGCCCTGAAAATAACGAAAAATAAGGAAACGGTATACCCTACAGCACCAAGCGCGATGATGGAGGTCAGCCTGGATTTTGCCAACAGGATGGTTGCCGATCCGATGACAATGATGAGTGCCAGGACAACTTCGTATACCCCAATCGGCGCAATATTGGAAACATCGATCTTGAATGCATCTTTCGTGATGAGCGTCACACCGGAAATGACGATGAAGAATAGAAAGATGTAGACAAGATAGGAGCGGATAAATCCGGTCATATATCCTTTTGTTATTGATTTTGCCCCTGATTCCAACCATTTGATGATTTGATCGTATAAATGATTGAATGTCAGCTTGTCAGGAAACCAGGAATAGATTTTCCCCCATTTTGAAAGAGTCAAATAAAGGACGACCCCTAATGCAATGACTCCGATGGTCATGAATAACTCAATTCCAGGACCATGCCAGAACGAGATGTGGCCGACAAAATGTTCACCTGGCTCCAACAGCTCCGGAAGTATCGCACCAACAGCCGGTTCAATGATGTTATAGGTCAAGATGTTCGGGAAAAAGCCGAATATGATCATCAGTGCTGCCAGAATAATGGGAGGTGCGAGCATTCCCGCAGGTGCTTCATGCGGTTTGCGCTCCAGCTTGTCCATTTGAAGCTTCCCGGTGAATGTGCGGAAAAATAACATGATGCTGTATAGGAAGGTAAAGATGCTTCCCACCCATGCGATAATCGGGAATAACAGGCCCCAAGTATCTAAGCTGAAAAGATCCATTTCCGTTACACGCACCATGCCGGTAAAGAACATTTCCTTACTGAGGAAGCCGTTGAAAGGAGGCAATCCTGCCATTGAAAATGATCCAATTAAAGCGATGGTGAAGGTGATTGGCATTAAGCCCATCAGTCCGCCGAGTTTTCGAATATCCCTAGTCCCCGTTTCGTGGTCGATGATGCCAGCGACCATGAAGAGAGCTCCCTTGAATGTGGCATGGTTGATTAAATGGAAGACCGCAGCGGCTGTCGCCACGATAAAGATATTTTCATCCATGTCCTTATAATGCAATGCAGCTGCCCCGACCCCGAGCAAGGACATAATCAGGCCAAGCTGGCTTACAGTCGAAAAGGCAAGAATTCCTTTAAGATCTGTTTGCTTTATCGCATTGAATGAAGCCCAGAACATGGTGAAGATCCCGAAGCTGCCAATAATCCAAAGCCAAACTGGGCTTTCTGCATAGACAGGGCTCATGCGTGCGACAAGATAGATGCCCGCTTTTACCATTGTTGCCGAATGGAGGTATGCACTAACTGGAGTTGGTGCCTCCATGGCATCTGGAAGCCAGATGTAGAATGGGAATTGAGCAGACTTTGTGAATGCCCCGAGAAGAATCAGCAGCATGGAAGGGATGAACAGCGGCGAAGCCATGATCAGCTCTTTATGTGTGATCAATTCACGGATGCTGAAGGTTCCCGCCATATTGTAGAGAAGGAAGATTCCCCCAAGCATGGATAATCCGCCGAATACGGTAATCAGCATGGATTTTTGGGCGCCGTAGCGAGACCCGTCTCTTTGGTACCAATACCCGATTAAGAGAAAAGAGGAAAGAGAGGTGAATTCCCAAAAAGTATAAAGGCTGATGAGGTTGTCAGAAAGGACCACCCCAAGCATGGCGCCCATGAAAATAAGCAGATAAACATAAAAGTTATGTAATTGCTCCCGTTTTTTTGAAAGATAAAAAATGGAGTAGAATACGACCAATGTCCCGATCCCTGTAATTAAAAGGGCGAATAGGAGGCTTAGTCCATCCAGGTAAGCAGTAAAATCGATCTTAAGTGAAGGAATCCAATGGATTGTCCGTTTAATTATTTCGTTTTCCCGTACAGTAGGGATAAAGTGCAGGAAATAGCCGAACAAAAGTGCTGGAACGATTAGGACAAACCACCCTGTATGAATTTTGCGAAAACCTTTATATAAAAATGGCACAAAGACTGCCATGATAAAAGGCAGAAAAATGGCTAAATGCAGCAGTGACAAAAAAATCCCCCCTTGATGAATAAAATAGCTGTCAAAAATTGCGGTTTCTACAAATTGGAAATCTATAATAAATATTCTCCTCTTTTGTGAAAACCATTCTTCCATTTAAACTCCCGCAAACCGATGTTATCTGAATTATAACGCAAAAAAAACCAGTATGCATGCGTGAGAGGTTGATTTATCCAAGTTGCTGGATTTCGTATTAAATATGTAGAGAAGTGTCAAAATAAGGAGTATTTTTTTGAATATATTTTTTCACTGCTGAAAGAATAAATAGCAGGCGGTGATGAAATGAAGAAAAAATGGACGATGGCAATCCTGATATTTACCCTGCTTTTCGGAGGAGCGTGGCAAATCCATTCGAAGCAAAAGAGAGTATATGGTCCCGGAGATGAGTCTGTTTCCTTGCTGGAGGGAGCCGATCGTGCCAATGCCGAAACAATCAAAGATGAAAAAAAGAATCATAAGACCCGGAAGCCGTTCAAACCGAGGGAATATATAAGAATCGAATCTATTACAAACGAATAATAAAAAAGATGCCAAAATTGTCATTTGCACGCATTGAGGAAAACGATACAATAAAAAGGCAAACCGACAATGAGGGGTCTATTAAAGTGAAAAATACTTACTTAACAGGCTATATGCCGCTATTATCCATCCTTTTATTCAGCTTATCCTTTTCAATCTATGGAGAGGGACAGATTATCTCCTTCTTTAAATGGATTGGATTATATAAAGGAATGCGCGAAATCATGAGTGCGGGGGAAATAAAGGTCTCACTCCTCGTGATGATTGCTCTATTCATGTTCATGCTGCTTTCTGCCTTGAAGCTTATTGCACAGACCATCCATGAATTGGCCTTATTGTTTTTTTCAAAAGATGTCGAGGGTGAAAGTTTGAAAAAGGTGCGTTCGGGAAGCCTCATTTTTTTTACAGGAGGCACTTTATCGATATTTTGTGCATTTTCTGTATGGGCGTTAGTGATCGTTTTTTTTGTCACTGCATTTGGGTATTTTGTTTTCTATTTATATAAAGTGAGTGCTGGTTTGTCTGTGATGGGGCTGGTTGGCATCATTCTGTATGAAGTGTTGTCATGGGCATTGTTTTTGCTTGTGGTCATATATTCAGGATTCCGGCTTTATCAAGGGCTGCTGGCCAGTCTTCCTATATGAGAATATTGAGAGTGAATCCACTCGCTTTCCGCGGACGAACCCGCAAGCCTCCTCGCTTCGCTGTGGGGTCTTGCCGGCCCGTTTTTCCGCCGGAGTCTCGCGGATTCCCTCTAAATCAACCAAAAACCCCTTTCATATCTCCTATCTATCCATCATCGTTTTCTTCCAGATTTTCAAATGAGGCGCAGTTGATTCTATGGATTGCATGCTTGAGGGGATGTCCCTGCCGACCCATACGCCTGCGAGCAAGTCATCTTTGATGCCTATGAACCAAAAATCCTTATAGTCATTTGTTGTGCCGGTTTTTCCTCCGATGTATGCTGCTGGAATGGATGCTTTCCGGCCCGTCCCATTTTCAACGACAGATGCCATAAGTTCCTTCATTTTTTTCGCTGTGGACATAGACCATACTTTCACTGGCTTATCATGCCATTGATATAGAATTTTGCCGCTGCGGTCCGTTACTTTTGAAATGGCTCTCGCAGGCTGGTAATAGCCGTTGTTTACAAAAGCTGAATAAGCATTAGTCAATTCGAGTGGAGTCATCCCATATGTGAATCCCCCAATGGCTGCCGGCAGCCTATAGTCTTCAGGCTTCAGCTGTTCGAATTGGAAAGGGGCCAAGTATGAGAAGGCTTTTTTAATGCCTGTTTTACTGAGGAGCCTGATAGCTGGTGTATTATAAGAAAACGTAAAAGCAGTCTTTAAAGAGACATCTCCATAAAATGAACCACTATAGTTGGAAGGACAGTAGTTGTTTTCACAGAATGGCGCCCCGGATACTTTATCTGAAACACCTGCATGGAAGGTCTCGATATAAGGTCCATAGTCGAGCAGGGGCTTTATAGCAGAACCCGGCTGACGGAATGCTTGATATGCACGGTTGAATGAACCTTCTTTATAATCTTTTCCCCCGACGACTGCAGCAATATGATGATCTTTATACTGAATGACAACTTCTGCGCCTTCTTCTGGCTGACCGTTTAGCTGCTGATCGACAGCGCTGGAGGCAGCAGCCTGTATACCGGGGTCCAGGCTGGTATGGATGACGGCACCTGATTGTAATACTTCCTTCACACGTTGATTTAAATCCTCTTCTGCTCTTTTCCTGATTGTTGAATTCGCAGATTGCAATTTTTGCTTGAAGCCATCTTCTGCAGCAATCAAATCCCGCAGCTCTTTTTTTGCCAAACTCGCATAATCCGGATATTGATTATGTTTCTTATAAGGGACCAGGTTGATTCTTTCCTGTTTAATAGTCTTGGCTTCCTGCGCCGTCAGCTCTTTGTTTGCGGCTAAAAGATCCAGCAGGCGTTCCTGCCTATTTTTGGTGTCTTTAAAATGGACATAAGGATCATATTTTGACGGGTTATTCGGGATAGCGGCAATAAACGCCATTTCCCCTTTGGACAGTTCGGATAGCGGTTTTGAAAAATAATATTCAGCAGCCGCCTCTACTCCATAAACATTGTGCTGAAAGTATATAGCATTTAAGTACTTTTCGAGGATCTGGTCTTTCGTAAAAGTATTCTCGAGCTCATAGGCGATAAGAATCTCTGAAGCTTTGCGCTTATAGTTTTTTTGGTTGTTTAAAAATAGATTGCGGGCAAGCTGCTGCGTGATGGTGCTTCCGCCTTGTTCAATGCCGGAAGACTTCGTATTCTCCATAAATGCACGGGCAATGGCGCTCATATCAAATCCGTTATGGCTGTAAAAGTCCCTATCCTCTGAAGTAATGAAAATCTGCTTGATAAAAGCCGGGATGTCTTTACCAGAAAGGGAAATCCGAAATGGATGCTGATCCTCTGCGAAGACCTGACCATTTTTATCAAGAAAAACACTCGCTTCTGGCAAGCGAGTGTCAGATACATTTATTTTTTTATCTAAAAGGGTATTAAAACGCTGTGAATCCCCAGCATCACGGATGAAGCCGGAGAGAATGACTGCAAATAAAATGAACATGATGGATATGGCTGAAATGCCTGTAAACGTCCGCACTTTGTGGTTTTCCCGCCTTTAATGGTAGATTAATAGTTTTCCTTAAGCGACGGATGGTGCTCCCGTCTGATACTCCACCATAATAATCCAAAAGCAAACAGGAATAAAGAGCATGTGACATAAAAAACAGGGGAAATTCCAACGTAGCCTGAAACGACTCCCCCGATCGCCGGTCCAATCACGTTGCCGAGGAAGCGGAAACTTTGGTTATATCCCATCACTTCGCCTTGCATGGATACTGGCGCTTCTGATCGGATATACGCTGTGATGCAAGGGATCATTCCCCCAATGGCTGTACCGAACAAGAAACGGAAAAAGACAAGCTCCCATAGTTTCTGCGCCAAGGCTTGAGGTATGACAAATACTGCCGCAAGCACGAGAAGGATAAGAAGGACTTTCTCATACCCGACTTTGTCCCCGAGCTTCCCCCACTGGCGAGTGGCCAGCAGGTTACCAAAACCAGTTGCTGAAAAGGCCAGCCCTGCAAGGAAGGCGATATTCGTTGAACCGTTCAGTTGATTGACATATAAGGCCAATAAAGGCTGAATGCTGAAGTTGGCCACTTGAATCAAGAAAGAGAGCACCATTACAGTCATTAGCAGCCTGTGGCTGAAAATTTGTTTCAGCACATCTTTTCTTGAAAAAGTTTTTGTTTTTTCTTTTTTAGAAAGGAGTTTGCTTTCAACGATTCCGAAAAGAACGCCTGTTGTTGCAATCGAAATGGCAGCGGATGTAATGAAAAATGTGTATTCAAATCCGAAGGTATCTGCCATCATTCCCCCGATCAGGGGACCGAATAATCCACCCGATACATTCCCCATCACCAATGTCCCCAGCGTCTTTCCGGCTATTTCCTTCGGTGTCTGACTGGAAATCAATGCAAGAGAGGTAGGGATGAACCCTGTTACAACCCCCATGAACAGGCGCAAAATAAACAGTCCGATGACGCTGTGCATGAATCCCATTAAAAATATGCTTGCTGCTATGCCGAATCCGGTGATTAACAGAATCGGTTTATAGCCAAACCGGTCTCCAAACCGCCCCCATATTGGGGAAACCAGAAAGGCTGTTAAAAAAGTGATTCCAAATACAAATCCAGACCAGCGCTGTATATATTCATGATCATAGTGTCCGAATGTTTCAATATATAGGGACAAAAACGGCATGATCATCGTGGCACTGGCTGCAACCAAAAAATTCGCGAACCACATGATGATTAAATTTCGTTTTTGAACATTAATTTTTAACACCTTCTTCATATTATTTAGTTTTTATCTCATTGGCGTTCCGATAGATATTTCGCTTTACTAAATATTATTATTATAAACTATCTAAAAGAGATTGCAAGGAAGCCAGTCCACCTAAAACTGCATGGATAAAAAGATATTAAAAAAGCATATTATTGACATTTATCATGATATAATAAAGGCATACTACTTTGAACGTTGCTAAAAATGACGGTTGGAGGAAGAGAGATGACGGAATCCTATACGATTTTCATTGATTTTGAATTTTCTATGCCCCAAAAGAAGGGAATGCCCAAGGATTTTTATCCGGAGATCATTGAGGCGGGAATTGTTGTTGTTCATAATAATGAAATCATTGAACAGTTCTCTGAGTATGTCCGTCCGAAAGCCTTTCCTATTTTGACCTCAAGGTGCATGGAGTTCCTTTCCATCACTCAGGATCAAGTCAATGCGGGAATATCATTGGAAGAATTGGTGAATCGCTTCAACGGCTACAATGAAAGAGGAAAGTGCAAGGTGGTCACATGGGGGAATATGGACATGAAGGTGCTGCGCGATAATTGCAGAAAGGCAGACCTTCCATTTCCGTTTACGGGAGAATTCGTTGACCTGTCCATGGAATACAAAAAATTCTTCGGCGATCAAAACCAGACAGGGCTCTGGAAAGCTGTAAGGGACTATGGCAAGGATGGAGTCGGCAAACACCACAGGGCGCTGGATGACGCTTTGACTACCCTTCATATCTACAGGCTGGTTGAAAAAGATAAGCAATATCTGCAAAATTCAGCAACCACCACCATTGGAGATCGAATCGACCTTTCACAGCTATTGAATAAATTTGCATTATAAAAGTCCAGGTCTTCCTATGAAGATCCTGGACTTTTGTTTGTATGTGGAAAACTAGAAACTGAGATTATACATCAGTTCATATTCTTTTTGGATTTCAGCCAGTGCGGCAAGGCTATGTTCTGCAAATGGAGTATGATCCTCCTGCAGCTGTGCTTTCAATGTGTTGAAGGCCACTATGAGTGATTCCCCGTACTCAGGGATTGATTCCTGAAAAGGTTTTACCATTCCTGCAGGGATATTGGCTTGTTCACGGTAGGCAAGGGCTTTTCGTTCATGGAAGAATCCTTCTCCGAGCTGCTTTGGATGGTGAAGGTCTCCCTGAACAGGATGTTTGATGACAGCCAAAATCCGTATCACAATAGAGGTGGGATTTACAGCTGTGACCTCCCCGATATATTTCCCGGTTTTATAGATTGCAGTTACTTTATCACCTGATTTTACAGTCAAAGTTATTCCCCCTAAATTCTCTAATCTTATATTTATTATGATGGATGGTGGCCGAAAAAACAAAAGGATGATTTTCTAACCGGAATTTAGTAAAGTAAAATTTGGAGGGGAAACGATGAAAACTTTTAAACAATGGATTGGTATTTTATTAGTCGCAGCATTAGTTTCAGCATTGGCAGCCTGCGGGCAAAAGGATAAGGAAGGCTCCTCAGCAGCCGAACCCAAAAAAGAAGATAAAGGATCACAAAGCGAAGCAAGCTATCCGCAATTATCCAAAAAAGTGGCGGACAACGAGAAAGAAATTGTGATGGAAACCAGTATGGGGGATATCACAATCAAGCTTTTCCCGGATGAAGCACCAAAAGCCGTTGAGAATTTTATTAAGCACAGTAAAGACGGCTACTATGATGGATTGATATTCCACCGTGTCATCAATGATTTTATGATCCAGGGCGGCGACCCGGATGGAACTGGTATGGGCGGGGAAAGCATTTACGGCCAGCCGTTTGAAGATGAATTCTCCAAGAAGCTCTACAATATCAAAGGAGCATTATCGATGGCGAATTCCGGACCGAATACAAATGGAAGCCAGTTCTTCATCGTTCAGAACAGCCATTTAGATCCACAGCTGAAAAGCCAGATGAAAGACGCCGGTTTCCCGGAGCCAATCATCAAAGCATACGAAGAAAATGGCGGAACACCTTGGCTTGATGGCAAGCATACTGTCTTTGGACAAGTTATTGACGGAATGGATGTCGTAGACAAGATAGCAGCTGTCGAAACTGATCAAAACGATAAGCCGAAAAAGGATGTTGTTATCAAAAAGATCAAGGTGACGAAGGAATAAGTTGAAAAGTTGTCAAACGAGGCACATAGTTTTCCAAAAGGACTATTGCTATAATAGAAGATAGCGTAAACAACTAGTCAGGAAAGGAGTATTTCAATGCTCTCATTATTCCAAACATATGCAGTTGGCTTGTTCTTGTACTTTCCGGAAGATAAGCGGGAATATATCCCTGCAGGCATCACTATGGGGATTTTCGTAATTTTAGCTGTCATTGCTTTTCGAGTGGTCGTCTATATATCCAAAAAAGAAGAGAAGAAGACAAAGGAAATCGAAGAACATTACAATAAAATAAACGGCAGCAAGCACCCTTGACCAATTTGTCAGGGGTATTTTTTTACATTTTTTTATCTCATCACAATTCCTTAACATTATTTCAAGATAGTTTTACATTTGATTAATCCCTCCTTTACTTTGTTTTTTTATGATTAGGTTGTGAAACAAAAGAAAACAAAAACTTTTCAAAACAGGAGGAGACATCCATGAAAAAGCAATCCTTAATAAAGGTGTTATCAATCGGGGTGACTTCCGCGTTTCTTATGGCGGGTTGTTCTGGGAATGACGAAGCTAATGGCAGCAAAATCGATACGAGCAATCTCTCCTTAGATAAAATTGAACAAAAAGCAAAAAAAGAAGGTGAAGTCCATTCTGTCGGAATGCCGGATTCATGGGCCAATTGGGGACAGACATGGAATGACATCACCGGCAAATATGGAATCAAGCATACGGATACAGATATGTCGAGTGCAGAAGAATTGGCGAAATTTGAAACAGGAAACTCAGATGTCGGGGATGTAGGAGTGGCATTCGGTCCATTGGCTGAAGAGAAAGGACTGACTCTTCCTTATAAGCCGACTCATTGGGATGACATTCCTAAATGGGCGAAAGATGATAATGGTGATTGGGTAGTGGGATATACTGGAACCCTCGCTTTCATCACTGATAAAAACAACGTCAAAAACCCTCCGAAATCATGGAAGGATCTGCTTAATGGAGATTACAAAGTAGATGTAGGCGATGTTATGAAAGCCAATCAGGCACAATTTGCTGTTCTGGCTGCAGCTTACGCCAATGGCGGGGATGAAAAAAATATCGAACCAGGAATAAAATTCTTTGAAAAACTGGCTAAACAAGGCCGTCTTCAAACGACAGATCCTTCATTGACATCTTTGGAGAAAGGTGAAAATGAAGTAGCAATCGTCTGGGATTTCAACGCATTGAACTACAGGGATCAAATTCAGAAAGATCGCTTTGATGTGGTGATCCCTTCAGATGCATCGGTCATTTCAGGCTACGCAAATGTCATTAATAAAAAGGCAAAGGATCCATATTCAGCCATGCTGACTCGTGAATACATCATGTCTGATGAAGGACAGGCCAACCTTGCTAGAGGATATGCACGTCCAATCCGAAGTGATGTGAAACTTCCGGAGGATGCAAAGGCAAAGCTCCTGCCTGATTCCATGTACAAAAAGGCTCAGCCGGTTAAGGATATGAAAGCTTGGGACGAGACAACAAAAGCTCTGCCGCAAAAATGGCAGGAGAAGGTGCTTGTCCATGTCAACTAATCAAAAGCTCATTTTCATTATGATTGATGGACTGCGCTTTGATACAGCAATAGACAATATGGGGTATCTGCATCATTTAGTAGAGAAAGGACTGGCCTCGAGGTATAAGGTGATTTCAGAAGTACCCGCTATGTCCAGACCTCTGTATGAGGTGCTTTTAACAGGGACGCCGCCGTACCGAAACGGCATCACTTCCAATCACATTGTGAGGCTTTCGAAAGAGGAAAGTATATTCCATTTGACTAAGAAGAACGGATTGAAAAATGCGACCGCTTCTTATCATTGGGTGAGTGAACTTTATAACTCGGCGCCTTTCAATCCTATGAAAGACAGGATACAGGTGAATCAGGACAAAGCAATTCAAAACGGCATCTTTTATTGGGAAGACCATTATCCCGACACCCATCTTTTTGCAGATGCCAATTATTTAAGAATCAATCACAATCCTGATTTCTTATATATCCACAGCATGAATGTGGATGATGACGGGCACAGATTCACAGCAGACTCTGCAGGCTACAGGAACCGGGTGATTGCAGTGGATACTATGCTTGCAACCATTCTCCCAGATTGGCTTGACGAAGATTATCAGATTATCATAACCGCTGATCACGGGATGAATGACGATGGGCAGCATGGCGGGACCACTCCTGCGGATAGAGAAGTGCCGCTGTTCATTGTGAGCCGCAAAATAGAGCCGGGCATTTATGAAGAAGAAATACCACAATTGCAGATAGCTCCACTGGTCTGCAGACTATTAAACATCAAACCGTCTGATGTTATGCAGACATTAAAGTTTCCAGGCTTGAAAAAATAGATTCAGAGAATGTCATAAACCTTTAAATGGCGGCTCAGCGCAAGATCACTAACGAAGTATCAGCCGTTGAGCCATTTAAGGTTTTAAAGGAGTTGCAGAATATGAAGAAACGAAAGGCAAGTTTATATCTTTCTCTCGTACCCTTAATTTCTTTTATTATATTATTTCTATTTGTTCCGCTTATCTCGATGATGTATTCAAGCCTTTTTAAAAATGGAGAGACCAATCTTTCTTTCAGTAATTACATCGAAATCTTTACGAATCCGTATTATTATAAATCCTTTGAAAATAGCATCATCATTTCTTTATCATCCAGTGCAATCGCGATGATTTTAGCACTCTTTACAGCCTATGCCATTACATTTTTTAAAAAGAAAATTCAGGACAGAATCCTTGTCATGGCGAACCTGACATCCAACTTTGCCGGGATCCCTTTGTCATTTGCCTTCATTGTCCTGCTTGGAAACAGCGGAGTCTTCACAATACTGGCAAAAGAATTGAACATCGCTTTCCTGCAGCATTTCAATCTATATTCTTGGACAGGGCTTATCCTGATCTATGTCTACTTTCAATTGCCGCTTGCAGTCATGCTTATGTTTCCAGCCTTCCATGGCATTCAGGGGCAGTGGAAAGAATCTGCATCATTATTGGGGGCATCCCCGCTGCAGTTCTGGAGACGCATTGGAATGCCGATTCTGCTTCCAAGCATTGCCGGGACATCCAGCATCCTTTTTGCAAATGCAATGGGGGCTTATGCTTCGGCTTATGCCCTGACAGGAAGTACTTATAACCTTGCCACCATCAGAATAGGAGCGCTGATTTCCGGTGATATATTTGCACAGCCGGAGCTGGGAAGTGCTTTGGCGGTCCTGCTGGGCCTTATCTTGATTTTTGCCATGATGATCAATGAATGGCTGATGAGAAAAGTAAGGAGGGATGTAGGATGAAAAAGAAAAGTGCTTCATTCATTCCCATGGGCGTTGTATTCTTATATCTTCTTTTGCCCTTGGCAGCTACATTCCTCTATTCTGTTTCAACGAAATGGAATAAAACGGTTTTACCGGAAGGAATCACGTTTCAATGGTATACAAAGCTCTTTAGTCATGCTGAATTCAGCAATGCTGTCCTGCATTCACTTATGTTATCAGCCGGGGCTACACTCATTTCAGCCCTCATCATGGTACCGGCGATCTTTGTAATCGTTGTTTATGCGCCAAGGCTGGAGAAATTGCTGCAAGGGATCGTGCTTTTGACATATGCCATGCCGGGAGTCATTATGGCAGTTGGTTTGTTGAAAGCATACGCACATGCAGGCGTTTCGATGGTAGTGATAACAATCGGAGCCTATTTGGTCGGCATCATGCCTTATATGTATCAAGGAACGAGAAATAGTCTTAGGAATATTCATGCAGGAACCCTGATGGAAGCGGCAGAGCTCCTTGGAGCATCTAAATTTACCGCTTTTTTGAAAATCATTGTTCCTAATATTTTAACGGGAATTCTCGTTTCTGCGCTTCTATCATTTTCGATTTTATTTGGAGAATTTGTCCTCGCGAATTTATTGCTTGGAGGAAGCTATGAAACGGTTCAAATTTTCCTTTATCAGCAGTTAAGCAAAAGTGGACATTTTGCAAGTGCCATTGTTGTTTGCTATTTCTTATTCATTGCAATCCTATCAAGCCTGGTCGTTAAATTTACTCAGCGAAAAAAGGAGTCGTTATAATATGAGTTTCATTACGATAAATAACATCCAAAAAGCATTTGATGGCCAAAAAGTTTTAAAGAATATGAACCTTACAATTCATAAAGGTGAATTCATCACGCTGCTTGGTCCAAGCGGCTGTGGAAAGAGCACCCTTCTAAGAATCGCTGCGGGATTGGTCTCAGCTGATGAGGGATCTATTTTCATAGACGGGGTCGATGTCACCCATGTGTCCCCTAAGGAACGGGGAGTAGGGATGGTATTTCAATCTTATGCCCTTTTTCCAAATATGAACGTCTATGAAAATGTTGCCTTTGGTCTGAAAATGAAAAAGATAGAGAAACAGCAGCTGAATGAGCGAGTAATGAATATGATCAGGCTGGTTGGATTGGATGGGAAGGAAAATGCCTACCCTCATGAGCTATCCGGAGGACAACAGCAGCGGGTTGCGTTGGCAAGAAGTATTGTAGTGGAGCCAAAGGTTTTATTATTGGACGAACCATTAAGTGCACTGGATGCTCAGATCAGGAAAAACTTGCAGAAGCTGCTTCGGGACATTCAACAAAGACTTGGGATCACGATGATTCTTGTTACACATGACCAGGAAGAGGCTATGCTTGTCAGTGATCGGATTTTTATCCTTAATAAAGGGGAAATCGTTCAAAACGGCAACCCGCAGGACCTTTATAAGCATCCTGCCACAGAATTTGTAGCCCGATTCATCGGGAGCTACAATGTCCTCGAAAAAGACGAAATGGTTCAATTATTCGGCAGTGCACCAGGCAGTGGAATGATGTATGCAATCCGGCCGGAAGCATTTCTGCTGAATGAAAGAGAGAATGCCATTATGTTGGAAGCGGAAATAAAGGATGTTGCAGTTCTTGGGAACATTGTCCGATATGAACTTGAGGCGAATGGAATCCAATTCTCGGCTGACTTACTCCAGCAAAGCGGGATTGATTGGAGGGCAAATCAAAAGGTTGAACTATTCCTTCCACAAGAGGATGTGATTCAGCTGGCATGAGTGTATTCCTTTCTGAGCGCCACCGGACCATTTTAAAAGAGATAGAGGATCGCGGAAAAATAATCGTCTCTCATTTAGCAGAAAAGATGGCGGTAACACCCGAAACGATTCGAAAAGATCTTGATTTGCTGGAAGCTGAAAAAAAGCTCACCCGTGTTCATGGTGGTGCGGTGAAATATACCCCTAATATAAGTGAACCTATGTTCAGGCAAAAAATGAATGTACAGCTTGAAGAAAAAAAGAAAATCGGAAAACTGGCATCCAGATATGTAAATAACGGAGATACCATTATGTTGGATGTTGGGACGACGACCTATCAATTAGCGAACTCTTTAAACGGGCTGCAGAGGGTAACGATTGTCACGAACTCTTTAGCTGCCGCTGAAATCATCAACAGACGTTTGGAAAATAAAATGTTTGATGGAAAATTGATTGTCCTTGGGGGTAATTCTAACCCCGAGCAAAAATCAGTAGCAGGGACTTTGACAAAAAAAATGCTTAATCACTTCCATTTTGATAAGGCATTTTTGTCTTGCGGGGGTGTCACAGTCAATGATGTGTATGACTACGATTTAGAAGAGTCGATCATTACTGAGTCTGTCATGAAACAAGCAAGGGAATGTTTTTTATTGACGGATTCCTCTAAGTTGGGAAGTTCTTCTTTTTGCCGAATCAGTGCTCTGAATGATTTTGATTACATCATCTGCGACAAGCCTATGCCGAATGAGTGGATTGATTATATTTCTGAGGATTCGTTGAAATGGATATCACCATAAGGAGGAAGGTTCAATGACAGTAGATTATCATGTGCATCTTGAAGAGGGGCCTTACTCTTTTCGCTGGCTGGAAAGGACAAACAAAGCAATCGAACATTTTCACCCTGAGAATGAATTGAAGAATGGACTGGCATGGATGCAATCAAGGCATCGATTATTGTCAGACCGGCTGAACAAAGGGGCATACTCATCCGAGTGGCTTGATTTATACCTGTTTAAAGCAAAGGAACTTGGTTTGACTGAAGTTGGTATTGTAGACCATTTATATCGATTTGTTGAAACAAAAAGCTACTTTGAAAAATATATGGATATCGGTGATTCTGATTTAGGCAGATTGCAGCACAAATGGCTGAAGCAGGTAATGACCGAAAATATGGGGGACTTTGTCCAGTTTATCGAAGGTCAAAAGGCAAAATGGGCAGAGCAGGGAATTCAATTGCGCCTCGGAATCGAAGCAGACTTCTTTCCGGGATGCGAGGCGGAACTCAAAGAAATTTTAGATTTATACCAATGGGACTATGTGATTGGATCGGTTCATTTTGTCGATGGGTGGGGTTTCGACAACCCGGAGACAGTAGACCATTTTTCGAAATACGACCTTCATGATTTGTATCAACGGTTTTTTGCAATTGTCGAACAGGCTGTAAGAAGCGGTCTTTTTGATTTTGCGGCTCATCTTGATAACCTTAAAGTTTTTGGCATGCGTCCGGATGAAACAGATTTGATCCCCCATTATCAAAGGATCGCTGCAGCACTTTCTGAGACTGATACGGCAACAGAAGTGAACGCGGGTCTGTACTATCGCTATCCTATTAAAGAAATGTGCCCAAGCCCTTTATTTCTAAAAGAATTGATTGATGCGGGAGTCGCTTTTACAACCTCATCCGATTCCCACTTTCCGGACGACCTTGGAAAATATGTGGATCAAAATACGAAACTGCTCGAGTCTTTAGGGAAAACCAGAATCGCCGGGTTTAAAGTGCGTAAGAGACTTTACTCTCCAGTTAAATGAGGTTTGAATCTTTGTTCGAATTTTAATAAGGAATAGGGATTCCTCCACATGGCTAAAATGGTTAATAGAATTTTGGCTTGGAGGAATTAATATGAAATGGTTGATCAGTTTGATCGTATGCAGTGCCCTTATAGGGGGCTGCGCACAGCAAAATCCGAAAAAAACGGAAGTCGATATGAAGAATGCCGACGGAGACTCTTTAGGGACCATTAAACTTGAAGAGCAGGCAAAAGGCGTAATGATAAAAATTAATTTGACGGGACTCACTCCAGGGGAGCATGCCATACACATCCATGAATTTGGAAAATGTGAGCCACCAGACTTTACTTCTGCAGGTAATCACTTCAATCCTGATAACAAAAAGCATGGACTTCTTCATCCGGAAGGGGCGCACGCTGGCGATCTTCCCAATTTGATTGTGAAGGATGACGGTACAGTCAAGGCGGAGATTCTCGCTCCGAATCTTACATTCCAGGAATCTCAGACATCTTTATATACGAAAGATGGGACTTCCATTGTCATTCATGATTCCAAGGACGATGGGATGAGCCAGCCGGCAGGAGACAGTGGTGACAGGATTGCATGCGGAGTCATAACCAAAAATAAGAATAAGTAAAAATAAGGACCTTCTGAAAAGAGGGTTCTTTTTGTGTTTTGGAGAATTATGGGAGGGGAGGTTGATAGCAGATGGAATTGATATTAGTAAGGCATGGGGAGTCAGAAGCGGATCTTCTGAATGTCCATGAAGGAAGAGCGGACTTTTCGTTGACAGATAGAGGCCGTATGCAGGCTGAGGCATTGGCTGAGTACGCATCCCGGCATTTTTCGGTCGATGTTATGTATTGCAGTACATTAAAAAGAGCTAGAGAGACCGCTGGCTTCGTACATAAGAGATTAAACTGTCCTTTGCATTATTTAGAGGATTTAATGGAATGGAACAACGGGGTGCTTGCAGGCCTCAAGCGAGAGGAAGCAGCCAAACGATACCCTGAGCCTGCAGGTGGAAGAAAGCCGCATGTGCCGGTCGAAAATGGGGAATCCCATATCGATTTTCGCCTGAGGATCGAACGGGCGATTTCGATGATCAAACATGCACATCCTGATGAAAAAGTCATGATTGTTTCACATGGAGGAGCCATTTCAAACATAATTAATGCCCTCTATCAAATGCCGGTGGTTTCTCCTTTTCGGTTTGCGACTGGCGACACAGGTTTTCATCATCTAATCCTGAAAGATGGCAATGTGACGACAAGAGTGCTGAATTGCCAAGACCATTTGAAGATAGAAATGAGATGAAAAGAGAGAGCCCCCATTAAAGGAGGCTCTTGCGTTTAAGTAGACTTTAATGCTTTTTTCATCCGATCTAACCCTTCCTGCACCATTTCCCTCGGGCAGGCAATGTTCATCCGGACAAATTCTTCTCCGCCAAGCCCGTACTTAGTACCAGGCTCTAATGCCAGATTTCCTTCGTTAATGAGTTTATCCCGAATCTCTTCATCCGACAGCCCCAATCTGCTGCAGTCAATCCATATCAAATATCCGCCGTCCGGCTTCATGACTTTTATTTCCGGCATCTCTTTTTCAATGAACTGTTCCACTAAAGCGATGTTCCCGCTTATATATTCCAAAAGTTCATCAAGCCAGTCTTCTCCGTGGCGGTAGGCTGCTTCCATTCCGAAAATCCCAAATGCATTCAGCGTGAAAAAGCCCTGCTGCTTTTGAAGTGCGGCCATCTTTTCCCTTATATGAGGATTCGGGATGATCATACTCGAAGCTTGCAGCCCTGCCAGGTTGAACGTTTTGCTTGGAGCGATGCATGTAACGGAAATATCCCCATAGGAAGGATCAATGGATGCCAATGGCACATGTTTGTGCGGCGGCATCACCAGGTCAGAATGGATTTCATCCGACACAATAAGAACCTCATGCTGTTTGCAGATCTCCGCGATTTTGACCAGTTCTTCCCTTGTCCATACACGTCCCCCGGGATTATGCGGATTGCATAAGAGGAACATCTTTACATCCTGTTTGATTGTTTCCTCAAATGCCTCAAAATCAATCTTGTATCGCTCGTCTTCCAGTACAAGCGGGCAGTTCACGAGTTCCCGTTTATTTTCTTTGACCATATTGAAAAAAGGTGTGTAGACAGGGGATTGCACAAGAACGCGATCACCTGGCTCCGTAAGGGCTTGAATAGCCATGCCCAGTGCAGGGACGACCCCAGGGCTATACATGATCCACTCCGTATCAATGGTCCATCCGTGTCGTTTGGAGACCCACTCCTGAATGGATGCTGCCGCATGATCCGGTACAAATGTATATCCGAACATTCCATGCTCCAGACGCTCCTTTAATGCATCAATAACAGCGGAAGGCGGCCTGAAATCCATATCTGCCACCCACATTGGAAGGAGATCCTCTTTGCCGAAAACATTTTTTAATGCATCCCACTTTACAGAGGATGTATTTTGGCGATTAATCTGTTCATCGAAATTAATTTTCAAAATTCCTCACCACCTATTTTTCTTTATGAATTGCTTTATACTATTAGCATTGCATATTTAAGGATGAAAGAAAAAATTTATGCTTATTCTCCCTATAGAATTTTTGACCCGATTGATACTATGATAAAATATGAGCGGATAATTAAATGAATAAGGTGATGACTTTGAATATACAAGAATTGAATTTAACGCTGATCCACACGCTGAAAGAGTGGGATCCGCTGGGATATGGACCCGAATCTTATGAAACGGAAATTGTAGATGTGGTACAGGCGGTGCACAGCATGAATCATAATGAGAAATTAGCGAAGCAAATCCAAGGCATCTATGAGTTCTCTTTTGAAGAAATGATTCCTATGGCGAAATGCAGTGAAATGGCTGCCCAATTGTTAAGGATCAAGAATAGTGCTTCCTGTTCTTTATAAGAAGACAGTATGAATGCCATATAAATTAATGCCCCCTGTTGCAATGCGCTGGGGGCATTAATTTAGTTCATCTAGACAAGGATGCCCTCGGCAATGAATTCATCAATATATTTTTTTACTTCTTCCGGCTTTTCTTCCGGTACAAGATGTCCTGTTTCTTCGAGTACAATCAGTTTAGACTTCGGGAGGTCCTGCGTTAGCTTCTCTCCAATTGAGAGAGGGACGACTTTGTCATATTGACCCCAGATGAGCAGGCAGGGAGTATCGATTTCATTTAACATCTTTGTGGTGAGATCCCCTTCCCGGTCCCTGATCATTCGGGTGAGGGCAATAAATATTTCGTCATTTAAAAAAGGCCTCAAATAACCATACATCATATCATCATCTATCAGGGCTGTATTGTGGACTACATTTTCAATATTTTTTCTTACGCCTGATTTCGCCAGCCAAAATTTAACATAATAATGAAAGAAAGGCAGATAGCTTGATAGGATAAGCGGCCATTTCAGCCTCTTGTGGTAGCCTGAGCTGCATAAAAGAATTCCTTTTTTAATCAGGTCGGGTCTTAATTTCATCATATAGAGGGCAATCTGTCCCCCCATGGAATGGCCGATGACATGCACACTTGGCCAGTTCATCATTTCAATGAAATGAAGTACAGTATGGGCGATATTTTTGTAGGAATACATAAATGATGGCGTCTTTCCACTTTTTCCAAAAGGGGGAAGATCCACTGAGATGACTTGAAAATCTTTGCGAAGCAGAGGGATGAGCCGCCTGTAGCTGAAAGTGGATGATAAAAATCCATGTAATAGCACCAGTGTGTGTTTAGCTGTTGGATTGGTATATTCTTCGTAAAATAATTCAATTCCATTTACTGTGATATGTTTTTCATTCACGGCATCCATCCAGGTTCTCTCCTTTTCATGATTTTTCTACTATGTAGAATACCCTGAACAAGGAATTACAATCATTTCAGCAGGAGCAGAAGACAAAAAAATAGGCCGGAACTGTGCGCTTCGCACATTGTCCAGCCTCAAAACAAAGGGGGGAATACTAGAAAGTCTTGTAGCTATAGCATGGCCAGCTTCCAAAATCTTTATACATCCTTTTTAAATTTTTTTGTTAAAGTAGGAAATAGTATGAATAAGTGCAGAAAAATGTAGAGAGGACAAACCCTTTTTTGATTTCTGAAGGAATTTGTGATATAATCTACAATTGCGTGCAAATGGAGAAAAAATATATATAATTAGGAGTGTTTCCATGTCAACAAAATATGAAGCAGGTAACGTTTTAACTGGTAAAGTTACAGGCATCCAGCCCTACGGTGCGTTCGTAGCATTGGATGAAGAAACTCAAGGATTAGTCCACATTTCCGAGATCACTCACGGATTTGTTAAAGATATCAACGATCACTTGAAGCTGGGAGATGAAGTTCAAGTAAAGGTACTTTCTGTTGACGAAAAAGCTGGTAAAATCAGCCTTTCTATCCGTGCGACTCAAGAAGCGCCAGCACAGGAAGAAAAACCACAAGCGAAAGCTAAAAAGCCTCGCCGTCAAGGCAGCGTAAAACCTGCAGCGCAGACTACTGAAGCGCCAACAGGATTCAATACGCTTAAGGACAAGCTTGAAGAGTGGATCGAGCAGTCTGAACGCCAGGACTTGATCCAAAAATAATAACAATAGAACTCGCCAATTAAGGCGGGTTTTTTTGTGTCCTGATTTACCGGTCTATTTCATACTTCCTGATTCTATATTGCAAGTTCTGCCTGCTCATTCCCAGTGCTTTAGCCGTTTTTGTGACATTCTGCCCATGATGGTTAAGTGCTTTGTGAATATAATACATCTCTGCCTCTTTGATATATTGCTCCAGTGGCTTTATATCAGTTCCTCTATCAAAGATCAAACTGTTTTGAATCTCACCCAGAGCCCTTTGCCTAAAATAGATTGGCAGGTGTTCAGGATTGATTTCTGAGTCTGCCCCCATCATACTCATCCCGGATTCTATGATGAGCTCCAATTCCCTGACATTCCCCGGCCAGTCATATTCCTCGAAAAGTTCCGATACTTCTTCAGATGCTTTTTCTACATGCAGGCCAAATCTCTCATTGTATTTGCTGATAAAATACTGAACAAGGAGCGGAATATCTGTTTTTCTATCCTTAAGGGAAGGGATAAAGATTGTGAACGGGCTAACTTTATAAAATAGGTCCTTAAGAAGCCTCCCCGATGAAATGGAATCGATGGGATCTTCATTGATCGTCATGATAATCCTGGTTTCGAGAGGCATGCTTGCATTAGCATCATCACTTTCTATCACATTATCCTGTATGACTTTTAAAAGCTTTTCCTGATGTTGAATGGATAGTGAATTTATTCCTTCTAGAAGGAGTGTTCCTCCTAATGCCTGTTCAAACATGGAAGGGTAATGGGTGTCTTCTTTTTTTCCAAAAAAACTGCTTTCATCGAGACTGCTGCAGTTCTGAACGATAAATGGACCGCTGCTGTTGGCCCCCTCATGATGAAGGATTGAAGCAAAAAGGCTTTTTCCGGTTCCGGATTCCCCTGAAATGAGAACGGCTTCCTCTGAGGATGCTAGTTGCCTGCATTGGTTTATGGCTTGATGAATTCCTCTGCTTGTTCCAATGATATTCAAAAAAGACTGTAAGTGATCAGAAGTGGTATGATTCCTCATGATTCTCTCGAGTTTCGTGACATCCCTGGCAATTTCCATAGCTCCAATCAGCCGGCCGTTATCAAAAATTGGATAAGTGTCGTTAATGGTCGTGATTTCATGCCCTTTATTATTGAAATAGGTCTGTTTTACATTCAATATCGGATCGCCTGTATTCAGTACTTTCATAAGGGTGCTTTCTTCAAATTGGTGAAACTTAAAGACATCCAAAATATTTTTATCGAGTACATCAGAGATTTCCATTCCCTCAATCTGCCTCATTTTTTTATTATAAATGATCGTCCTTCCCTCTGAATCAATGGCATGGACGCCTGAATCGATCGCATCGATGATTTTTTCATAAATGAACAAAGACTGCTTCATCTTCTGCCTCCTTAAGATGCAAAAATCAGCCAAAAGAAAATGCTTGAAAAACGCAACATTATTTTGCATTATTATATATGTAAGGGTTTTCTTAACGCAAATTTTTTTTGCACTCGCATATCCTGAATCAATAGAAGTTCTGAATTTTATCTATCAGTGTGCTATGAAAGGGAGGATATAAAATGATCGATTACAAACACGAACCATTTACTGATTTTTCAAATGAAGAGAATCAAAAAGCCTATGAAGCGGGGCTGAAAACAGTCGAGGGCTATCTTGGCCAGGACTATCCGCTTGTCATCGGAGGAGAGCGCATCACGACAGACGACAAGATCGTCTCCATCAACCCGGCAAACAAAGAAGAATTGATTGGACGCGTGTCCAAAGCCAATAAAGATTT
>NZ_QQAY01000023.1 GCF_003350505.1 Falsibacillus pallidus | reverse complement strand
TCAATCCGCTCGACTTGCATGTATTAGGCACGCCGCCAGCGTTCGTCCTGAGCCAGGATCAAACTCTCCGAAAAATTGTTGGCTCAAAGCCACAAAGTTTCAAGCTTGATTAGCTCGATTTTTAAAAAAATTGATTAACGTTGACGTTTTGTTTTGTTCAGTTTTCAAAGATCAATTTCGCTTTCGTCTCTCAGAAGCGACTTTATTATCTTACCAAATGCCGACTTTCATGTCAACACTTTTTTAAGAACTTTTATTTTTCTTCGCCGCTGCTAAATGAGTTGTTCAGCAGCGACGCTTATAAATATATCAGCCTTATAATATAAAGTCAACACTAAAAATGATATTTTAAGATAATTTTTTCGGAACAGAATAATACCTATGGAAGATCCCCTGCCCCTTCGTCTCTACATTCTCTATAGAAACACAATTCTTATCTGCTAGATACTCAAGCAAAATTGGTAAATCAACAGAATAGTGCTGGAGTTCTTCATGGTGCATAAGATCATTGATGCTCCATGACTCTTTCATTTCAAGAACCTCTATTAAATGAGAGGTGCCTGATTTCATCCTTGAATGGATGAGGAATTCGCTTGCCAGGAATAATAGCTCCAGCCGCTTATCAATAGATTCATCGCTTGTAACCAATTCTTCGTACAATTTAAAGATTTCCGGTTCAATCTGCTTCACCTGATTCCAGACTGTCACTTCCGGATGAAATCCGTTTTCGATGACCGCCAGACGTGCCAGGTGATGCAGCGAGTGGACAATATGGTTGTAGGCATCGAGATAATGATGATTGTCAAAGAAGGCTCTGCCATCTGTGTACCTTCTGATTAATTTCGCAAACTCCATCCCCATTTTAATTTTCCTTCCATAGAAAGGAAAGTCACGGAGCTCCATTTTCAATCCATCCACATATTCGTTTCTGTCGAATAGAATTTTCCCATTAAAGAGCCAATCGACGATTTTTCGGTTGCTTCCTAATAGGATCCACTCTTTAAGCTGCTCTTCTGTGACGATGTGCAGGGCCGCTTTTTGATCTTGGTAAGTATAGTGCTTGATAAAGACAGACTGGTCCGCTTCCCGGACAATGACAAGCAGGACTGTATCAAATGTATCTGTAATAGGACTTGCATGAAGTCTCTTTTCTATCCTTAAAATCCCTAATGTATTTTGTTGGCTTGCCCGTTCTTGATAAATGGGGCGAAGGATATCCTCCATAAACTAACTCCTCCATATAACTAGCATTTTAGGATACTACTTCGACAATCATAATAAATTTCCTGCTGATTTAAAAGACAATTTTCGACACTGCCTTGTCAAAGATTCCTACTTATTTGTAAGAAAAGTGTGATATAGTAATTTTCTAGGAGGGACAAACGATGGCAAAATACTCGAATAAAATAAATAAAATCCGCACATTTGCGCTTAGTTTGATTTTCATCGGTTTCATTATTATGTACATAGGCATCTTCTTCCGCACCCATCCAATCGTCATGACCATCTTCATGATCCTCGGCCTTTTGTCGATCATCGCAAGCACGGTGGTTTATTTCTGGATCGGGATGCTTTCCACGAAAGCAATTCAAGTTGTCTGTCCGAATTGCGGGAAGCCGACGAAACTATTGGGACGGGTCGATATGTGCATGCACTGCCGCGAGCCGCTTACATTGGATAAGAACCTCGAAGGCAAGGAATTTGATGAAAACTACAATAAAAAAGGCTAATGCGGCACCAACAGAAAAGCCCCTTCAGCGAGATTCTTTCTCCTTTCGCTGAAGGGGCTTTTTTTCACAAGACTGTTTTCGTAAATTTTGTTGTTAAAATCTTAATGCCGATTTTAACGTAAAAATACCTGTTGTGAGCGTTGAAATGGTATATCCAGGCTCTTTTGAGTTGAATATTCTGCATAGATTGCGTAAAATATCCTTTTTTAATACCTTAAAGCAACAAACTTTGAGAAAAGAGCCTTTCACAAACATAAAAAAATAAGCCCTCCAATATAGAAGGGCGTTTGAATTAATGAGCGTCTTTTTTGCTGCAGTCCGGACATGTACCATAAATCTCCATCCGGTGTGCACCGACTTTGAATCCTGTGACGTGCGAAGCTAAATGTTCAACTTCATCCAGTCCAGGGTAATGGAAATCCACGATTTTGCCGCACGACTCGCAGATGACATGGTAATGGTCGGTAGTGACGAAATCGAATCGGCTGGAAGAATCCCCATAAGTCAATTCTTTGACCAGGCCAACCTCACGAAATACTCGCAAATTATTATATACAGTCGCCACACTCATGTTTGGGAATTTCCCTTCGAGGGCCTTGTAGATATCATCGGCCGTCGGGTGTGACATGGAGCTAATTAAATATTCAAGTATTGCATGACGTTGAGGCGTGATTCGCACCCCTGTTTGTTTTAAAGTATCCAATGCTTCTGTGAGCTGATCATGGGACACGGTCATGCACCTCTTTCTTAATAAGAATTCATTCTTAAATTAAAATCTTTATAAATAGTTTACTAAGAAAAGTATGTTTCTGTCAATTATCCCCGTCTGTCTGCGTGAAGGGTTTCCTCTATTTCCCCAAGCTGTCCATTGATGTATCTCGCTGCCACAAACAGCAAATCAGATAGTCGATTTAAGTAGGAAAGAACGAGCGGATTCACTTCCTCACCGATAGAGACCGCATTCCTCTCAGCCCTTCTTGCGATGGTCCTCGCTGAATGAAGAGAAGCACCTGCTGGATGTCCCCCTGGGAGGATAAAGTTTTTAAGAGGTTCCAATGACTCCTCCCATTTATCAATCAATCCTTCCAAAAAGGAGATGTCCCCTTCTTCCACTTTCCATTTTACTTCTTTTCCTGCAGGTGTCGCGAGTTCTGCCCCTACATGAAAAAGAGCCGTCTGGATTCGATGAAAGGCGTTTTCGAACTCTTCCTTGCCTTCGAAGTATTCCTTTTTCACGTAGCTTAGGGCCAAACCGATCATGGAGTTGGCTTCGTCACATGTCCCGTAGGCTTCTACTCTCAGGTCGCTTTTGGATACACGCTGTCCATATACTAATGATGTCGTTCCTTTATCCCCTGTTTTTGTATAGATTTTCATCTTCTAATACCCCCTCTTTGGATCTACCACGTTCATAAAGTTGTTTTTATTATTGATATATGTATGAAGATTATGCTTAAATATTTCAAATGCCCTTGGCAAATAGTCATCCGAATGGCTCGAAACGTGTGGAGTGAGCGTCAGATTTTTTAATTTCCAAAATGGATGGCCCTCAGGCAGCGGTTCTGTTTCAAATACATCCATAAATGCGTGGGCAATTCGTTCTTCCTCCAGAGCTTCAATCAAAACTTCCTCAGAAACCGCATCCCCTCTACCGATATTGATAAAGACGGCTGTCTCCTTCATAGCCGTGAAATGCTCTTTTTGATAAAGATATTTCGTTTTATCAGTGCTCGGCAAGATGTTGATGATAAAATCCATAATAGGAAGGGCTTCTTTGAATGATTCGATTGTGTACATATCCTGAAAATTCTTTATGGGCTTACCGGTTGAGTTTACACCATAAACAGCCATTCCAAAGAAGTTTGCTGCTTTTGCTATCTCGGTTCCGATTGCTCCCGCTCCGACAATCATCAGGTTTTTGCCTGACAGCTCACCCATTTTCAGATCAGGCCGCCAGATGCCTTCACGCTGCTGGTCCCGGAACGCACCGAGCTGCTTTACGTATTGAATCATCAAGCCGATGGTGAATTCCGCCATTGGTTTTTTATGTATCCCCTTTGCATTTGTCAGAAGGATGCCCCTTTCAGCAATTGCATCTAACGGCATTTTTTCCAGTCCGGCAGAGACCACCATGATCCATTTTACTTTTTGGGCCTTCCTGATGTGCCCTTCTGTCAGATCCTCTCCAAAGGTGACGAGGACTTCAGCCTCAGCAAGGAGTCCATTTTCTTCATCAATAGAAGAAACAGTATGAAGGTTCAAATCAGCCTCCACTTGTTTAAGCGGTTTCAACAATTCCTCCGGGGGAGAAAAAGTAAACAGCACATCCATCTATAAATCCCCCATTCCTGGACTTTCTCTATTTCTGACTATTTTATCATACCCGTTGAATAGTCCACATTAGAAACACTCCGTGCAAAAAAAGAGAGCCGAGTTTATCGGCTCTTAACGTGTGACTATCTGAGGAGGTATGCCCTAGTATAAAGTATGTTCGTTTGCAGAAAATGCATGGACAAACGCCACAACTTCATTAAAATAGGCATGGTTTTTCTCCCATTTTCAATGTTTTTTTACATATGATCTTTGATGAATTGGAGCGCTTCTGCTACGTGGTCCTTCACTTTAACCTGACGCCACTCTTTCGCAAGCTGCCCGTCTTTTCCGATGATGAAGGTGGACCTCACGATGCCCATGTATTCCTTGCCGAAGTTCTTCTTCAACTGCCAAACGCCATAGTCTTCCGCCACCTTGTGATCCTCGTCGACAAGCAGCAAGAATGGAAGCGAATGCTTCTCCACGAATTTTTGATGTTTATCGATCGGATCCGGGCTTACACCAAGGATGACGGTATCAAGGCCGGAAAAACTTTCGTACTGATCGCGGAAATCGCACGCTTCCGTTGTACATCCCGGTGTCATGTCCTTTGGATAAAAGTAAAGGACGATATTTTTCTTCCCGTGGTAATCCGATAATTTCACTTTTTCCCCATTGCTTGCGGTCAATTCAAAGTCCGGTGCCAGCTGGCCAATTTCTAATGTCATGTTTGTTTCCTCCCATTAATAAAGCTTCTACCTCTAGCCTAACCAAATTGGGGGAAGAAAACAAATGACAAGGTGCTAAGACTGCTTTTCTATGTCCAATACCGTCCTCACCACAAAAGCCGCAGGAATTGTATAGCCGATCAGCGCCTCCAATATGACCAGCACCCTTCCAGCCTCAACAGGGATGACATCCCCATACCCAACGGAGAACAGGGTCATGCCGCTGAAATACACATAGGTCATGAATTTATTCACAAAAGATTCCACGGAAACACCTGAATTATCTGCCAGAACGCGGACTCCCTGCAATTCAAGGGCCATATATAATAATCCGAAGCCAATCATAAGCGTCAGATAGATCAAACTGATGAATATAAAGTTTTCCAGCGAAAAATGCCGCTGCTTCATCTTCGAGGGCAAAAATAGATTCCTGATGCTGACCATCATGCAGATGACCACCGCCCCCATAAATACCTCCAGCATTCCTCCACCCCCAAAGGCTTCTCATCACATTGTATGAAAAAAAGCCCGGACAAATGTCCAAGCTTTCAAAACAAATCAGTTCCCTGCTCCCCGGTAGCGTTTGACGCCTTTATTCCATAGGAAGACAGATAAGGTGATAAATAGGATGCCGATTACCGGCGTCATGAACGCATATCCGTACCATTCTTCTTTCCCCAAGAAATAAGAGGCTGGGTAAACGCCGACAAACGCAAATGGCAGGATCCACGTCAGCACAAAACGGATGACCGTGTTGTAGATATTCACCGGATACCGTCCGTAGTTCCCGATATTGTACATCATCGGCATGATCGAGGTCTTCGCATCAGACCAGAATCCGATGGCTGCCATTATAATGAAGATTCCTCCATAGACAAGGGCGCCGCCGATGGCAAACAAGATGAATAGAAACGGATCATACCAATGAAGGCCGATCCCCAATTTGCCTCCGGAGTATAGCATGACAGCAATCCCCGTCACTACTCCGAGAAGCGACTCCAATTCAATTCTCTCCAGGATGATTTGAAACAGGCTATGGATGGGCCTTGTCAATATCCTGTCCATTTCACCTTTCACGATATAGCGGTCATTGAAATCCCAAATATTGAAGAAGGATGAAAAAATGGCGAACGGCACTAAAAAGAAACCGTAGATAAAGATGATTTCATATTGGCTCCAGCCGCTCAAGAGCTTTGTATGGCCAAAGACAATCAAGATAAAGACGAGGTTCACGCCTTGAAATAAAAGATCCGATAAAAATTCAACCAGTAAATCTGTCCGGTACTGCAGCCTTACTTTTATATATTGGGCGACGTATTGAAAAAACATCTTCAAATAAAACATGCTGTCACCCTCCTTGAATAATCATTTGTTTTTTTGCCAGCTTCCACAGGACGCCTATCGGGATGAGCAAAATGACGGTCCACGCCAATTGCAGGAGGATCGCCTGGATCATTTCGTTTCCTTTGAAGCCTTCTGTGAAAATCATGCTCGGCACATAGCTGATGCCTTGAAACGGCAAATACTTCATGACGGTTTGCGCCCACATCGGAAAGAAACTGATCGGGAGCAGCAGACCGGAAAACAAATCAATGACCACCCTTTTGGCACGGATCAAGCCATCGTTATTAAATAAGAAAAAAGTCGTCATTCCTGTCAGCAGGTTGATCTGGGTGTTGATGATGAAACTGAGGACAATCGATATTCCGAACCAGGACCATACCGACGGATCAAATGCCACGTGGAGCCTGAATATCAACGAAACGATGACCATGCCGGGAATAGAGAAAAACAGCAGACGGAAGATTCCTTCCCCAAGACCCTGCATCGTTTTCATTCCTAGATAGCTGTAAGGCCGGATGAGTTCCACCGCAACCTTTCCTTCTTTGATCTCCTGGGCGATTTCACGGTCGATATTGTTGAAATAAAATGCCCGCGCCATCCAGGCAACAGCGATATAGGTGGTCATCTGGAGAACAGAGAGTCCTTCAATGTCCTGCTTCCCTCCATAAATAGCCTGCCAAAGGAAGTAGTAGGCCCCGATGTTGATGCTGTAGATCAGGATGCCGCTATAATAGTTGGTCCGATACGCCAGCATCATCAAAAAGCGGATGCGAATCATTTCCAAGTATTTTCCCATGATTCATCCTCCTTTCACACGAAGCCTTTTTCATAGATGTTTCGGATGATTTCTTCTGTGGAGGTTTCCTGGATTTTAATATCTTTGATCTTGAACCTCGATACAACGGAAGCGATAAGCTCTGAGATCTTTTGATCATTAGCGTCTACCGTCGCGATGTATTTATGAAGCCTGCGATCAATATCCCAGACAGCCTCCAAATTTTGAGTGAGGAACACAAGCTCTTCTTCATCAATTTGCTCAAGGAACTGAAACTCCACTTCCTTTTTATCTCCCCAGCTCTGTTTCAGCTGATTGAGGGCCCCGTCGTAGATGATCTGTCCTTCATCAAGCATGACCACTCTATCGCAAAGCGCTTCGATGTCAGAAAGGTCATGGGTTGTGAGAAGGATCGTCGTGTTGAATTTCTCATTGATTTCCTTAAGGAACTGCCTGATTTTTAATTTCACCAGGACATCGAGTCCAATCGTCGGTTCATCCAAAAACAATAGAGGTGGATTATGGATGAGGGCTGCTGCCAATTCACAGCGCATCCTCTGCCCGAGCGATAATTTACGGACAGGCTTGTCCAAAAGCGGTCCGATCTCCAGCGTCTCGATGACGTGGCTCATATGCTCGTCATACTGTTCATCCGAAACTTTGTATACCTTTTTCAAAAGGCGAAACGATTCCTGCACGGCGATATCCCACCAAAGCTGGGAACGCTGGCCGAATACTACGCCAATGGTATTGACGAACTTTTCCCTTTCTTTATGAGGATTCATCCCGTTCACTTCAACGGCTCCGGATGTCGGAGTCAAGATTCCTGTGAGCATCTTGATCGTGGTCGATTTTCCTGCTCCATTCTCCCCGATGTATCCGACCATTTCCCCTTTTTTCACAGTAAAGCTTATATCATTGACGGCGGGGACGATTTTATAGTTCCGCGTGAATAGATCGCGAAATGCCCCTGCCAATCCTGAACGGCTTGAATAAGCCTTGAATTCTTTACGGAGATTCTCTACAACAATTGCGTTATTCATCTCTTTAACGCTCCTTCCTTCTTGATGCCATCACATAGTGTAACACAATCACTCACGGACTACCTCCAGAATGTTTCGCTATTCTAATTGCGCAATGAGAATCAGCGTACTACAATGTAGGATGTACATTTATGAAGTAAATGCTTCATGATTGGATGCCATCCAGCCTGTATTCAGGCAAAAATTAAGGAGGATTCAAATGAATTTCAGTAAATCAGAACATTTACATAAAGAAGCAGTAGAACATATCGTCGGCGGCGTCAACAGCCCATCCCGCTCGTATAAAGCCGTTGGCGGCGGTTCACCGGTTGCAATGGAAAGAGGCCAAGGGGCGTACTTCTGGGATGTGGACGGAAACCGATACATCGATTATTTGGCGGCATATGGACCGATCATCACAGGCCATGCGCACCCGCACATCACAGAAGCCATCAAAAAAGCAGCTGAAAACGGGGTCCTTTACGGCACACCGACGCCGCACGAAGTAAAATTTGCGGCCATGCTGAAAGAAGCAATGCCTGCAATGGATAAAGTACGCTTTGTAAATTCCGGTACAGAAGCTGTCATGACGACAATCCGCGTTGCACGCGCATATACAGGCCGCGATAAAATCATCAAGTTTGCCGGCTGCTACCATGGACATTCCGACCTTGTCCTTGTTGCTGCAGGATCTGGCCCATCTACCCTTGGAACACCGGATTCCGCCGGGGTGCCAAAAAGCATTGCAAAAGAGGTCATCACCGTTCCTTTCAATGATATCGAACCGTTTAAAGAAGCATTGGCGAAATGGGGCAGCGAAATTGCCGCTGTGCTTGTAGAGCCGATCGTCGGGAATTTCGGAATCGTGGAACCTAAGCAAGGTTTCTTAGAAGCTGTGAACGAACTGACACACGAAGCAGGCGCACTTGTCATTTATGATGAAGTCATCACAGCGTTCCGCTTTATGTACGGCGGGGCGCAGGACTTGCTGAATGTGAAGCCCGACCTGACTGCAATGGGGAAAATCATCGGAGGCGGCCTTCCGATCGGAGCATATGGCGGAAAGGCTGAAATCATGGAAAAAGTGGCACCGCTGGGACCTGCTTATCAAGCTGGAACGATGGCCGGAAACCCTGCATCCATCCTTTCCGGTATCGCTTGCCTGGAAGTACTCAAGCAAGAAGGCGTCTACGAACATCTTGACCACCTTGGAAAACTGCTTGAAGAAGGCATCCTGAAATCTGCTGAGAAGCACAATATCCCAATCACCATCAACCGTTTGAAAGGTGCATTCACTGTCTACTTCACGGATGTCACAGTTGAGAACTATGAACAGGCGGAAGCGACGGATGGGGAAATGTTTGCGAAATTCTTCAAACTGATGCTTCACCAGGGCATTAACCTGGCACCTTCCAAATATGAAGCCTGGTTCCTGACCACAGCTCATACTGAAGAAGATATCAAGATAACGCTCGAAGCAGTGGACAACGCATTTTCAAAGCTTCTTTCTGAATAAATATACAAAACAAGCCATCGTTGAAATTGAGCGGTGGCTGTTTTAAGCCTTAAAAAGAAAGCGTTTGCAAAATATCTATCCAATTCCCCCCTTCCGAACCTTGCATAGAAATTTGCATAAACAACTTTTCCTATGCTATCATTAAACTATTATTCTGAATTTTTACTCAATGAAACCAATCCACAAGTTCCTCATTTCCCTGCTTCCATTCGAAAATTTAATTCCGGAGGTGAATGGCACATGCCATTACAAAAAAATCATTGGAGTCCCCACACATTCAAAGATCATCATCGCCACGAACATGACGCATGCGGGATTGTTGCCTGCATTGAAAAAGAGAAAATCCCCACAAGAAAAAACATCACAAATTGTATAGATGCCTTAATCAAGATGAACCACAGAGCAGGCTTCATTCATGATGAAGGAGACGGAGCCGGCATTCATATCGATCTGCCGAGAGCGCTGTGGGAAGACAAACTGCAGCAGCAAGGACACGAGCCCGCTCTTGCCCACTCGCCTGATTTTGCCGTGGGACATTTTTTTCTGACGAATGAAACTCCCCTTATAAAAGAAAAGATAATCGGTGCCTTAGCGGAGCGCGGCCTTGATGTATTATTTCAGTCCGACACAACTGCAGATCCTTCTGCCCTCGGAACCAACGCCAATAAAGAAAAGCCGATATTTTTTCAAATTGGCTTCCTTGCCCGCCAAAGTCCTGAAAACCTATCAAAACAACTATACGAACTTAGCATTCTCCTTGAAAACGAAGAGAACATCCATGTGGCTTCGCTCAGCGGAGAGCATGCCATCTATAAAGTGATGGGCGGCGGGGAACTTTTAATGAAGTATTATCATGATTTGAAAGAAGAAAAAATCGCCTCTGCCATGACTCTCGGACATAACCGCTACTCAACGAACACCCTTTCCACTTTTTCTCGCGTCCAGCCCTTCAGCCTTTTAGGCCACAATGGTGAAATCAATACGATTTCGAAATTCAGGGAAGAAGCAGAAATGCTCCAAGTCCCGCTCGTCCAGTCAGGAAGCGACTCACAGGATGTCAACAGGGTCATCGAAACCTTTATTTGCCGCGACGGCCTTTCCCTGTTTGAAGCAATGGATATGGTCTTCCCTCCAATCATGGATGAAATCGAGCACTATCCGGAACATCTCCAGGATTTATATCTCCATTTCCGGGAGAATTGGGGGCATATCGCCCAAGGTCCGGCAGGCATCGTTTCCCGATTTGGCAATGAAGCGGTCTTCAGCGTCGATTCCCTTGGCCTTCGTCCATTGTGGATGCTTGAAACGGATGTTTCTATTCTTTTTTCATCGGAACCTGGGATTCTGCCAAACTCTTTCTATGTGAATGATCCAAAGCCGTTGGGGCCAGGTGAGAAAGTGGGACTGAAATGGAAGAATGATAGAATCGAAGTTTTTGAACACAGCACCTTTCAGGAGGAGGTTTTTGCCCGTTATTCCGCTAAGAAAAATGTGGACGGAACCCACTTGAAAATGCAGGCGGACAATTTTAAGAAAATCATTTCTCAAACGTATCCTGCTGAAATTTCAAACGGGCAGTACAATGCCTTCGGATGGAAGCGCGAACAGATTCAAATGCTCGAGCAAATGGCTGAACGAGGGGTCGAACCAATCAAGTCTCTTGGACATGATGCCCCGCTTGCCGCAATGGATCCGGACAGAAAGAATATCGCGGATTTCATCAAGGAAAGCGTGGCGGTCGTAACCAATCCTGCCATCGACCGTGAACGGGAAGCTGAACATTTTTCCCTTTCCGTCTTTTTAGGATCGCGTCCTTCAATGGATGGAAAAGATCAAAACCATGATTCCATGCATCTAGCTTCCCCCCTTCTCATTGAAGGAACAGCGGGCTGGGAGTGTTATGAGAAAATGAATCACCCAAGCTATGATCAAGTGGTAGAATCTTTCGTGCAAAAAAAGAGCACCCATCATCTTTCACTGACGATGGAAGATAATGAGAGCCTTTCCGATGCGTTGAATCGCCTTTCATCAGAAGCTGTTCAAGCTGCCAACAGCGGCAAGTCCCTTTTAATTCTGGACGACGCCGCTGCCCATAGCAACAATCACCTTTGGATGGATCCACACCTTGCATTATCCGCCATCCATAGAGAGCTGACGGAAAATGAAGTGAGACGGAACTGCTCCCTCCTCCTCCGTTCCGCTTCCATCCGTTCGCTGCATGACATCATGCTTGCCATCGGACTTGGGGCAGATGCCATCAGTCCTTACTATATGTTCTTGACGGTCTATGAAGAGACAATCGACCCCGTCCTTCATTTGTCTGAAGCGTTGAATAAAGGAATGGAAAAAGTATTGTCCACCATCGGCATCCATGAATTAAAGGGATATGGAAGACTTTTTTCTGCCATCGGACTTCATGAGGATGCGGCCAATCAATTAAATATAACGAGCTTCCTTGGTTCTGATAAAGTGCCATATGATTTCCCTGCCATGAAGGAAGATGCCTTCCAGCGAAGACTTGATTATCAGGATGAGAAACAGCGCCTGCAAAAGGAATTTCATTTCTTCCCCCGGATCTGGAAAGCCATTGGGGAAGTTGCTGCGACAGGCGATTACACTTCCTACCGTGAAAAATTGGAGGAAATGGAGGAAACGACCCCGATCACCATCCGCCACCTGACAAAGCTGAAGGAAAGCAGCAAGAAAATAGAGCCTTCTGCCGTCAATATCGGAGTGGGGTCGCACAGCCTGCCTTTTGTCATTGCTTCGATGTCTTTTGGCTCTCAGAACGAAACAGCTTTCCGAGCTTATGCTGAGGCGGCCGAACGGCTCAACATGATCAGCCTGAATGGAGAAGGCGGCGAAATCAAGGACATGATCGGAAAGTATCCGCATACGCGTGGACAGCAGATTGCCTCAGGAAGATTCGGCGTAAATATGGAGCTGCTGAACTCCTCCAATCTGCTTGAAATCAAGATCGGCCAAGGTGCAAAACCTGGTGAAGGCGGTCATCTCCCTGGATCGAAAGTGACGGAGAAAATAGCCGAAGCGCGGAATGCGTCCATCGGCTCCGACCTCATTTCGCCATCGAACAACCATGATATCTACTCCATTGAAGATCTTGCCCAGATGATCGATGAGTTAAAAACAGCCAACCCTTCAGCGAGAATTGCCGTAAAAGTTCCTGTTGTACCAAACATCGGCACCATTGCAGTCGGCATTGCGAAAGCCGGAGCGGATATTATCACACTCAGCGGTTTTGACGGCGGCACCGGTGCTGCGAGGATCCATGCCCTCCAGCATGTCGGACTCCCGGTTGAAATCGGTGTAAAAGCAGCGCACAATGCCCTCTTGGAAGCCGGCCTCCGCGATTATGTGGAAATTTGGGCTGACGGCGGCATCAAAAGTGCAATGGATGTCCTGAAAGTCATGCTGCTCGGGGCGAACCGGATCGGGTTCGGCACGCTATCCATGATTGCCATCGGATGTACGACATGCAGGGGCTGCCACTTGGATACGTGCCACGTCGGAATCGCGACACAGATCGATTCCGAAGCACAGGCAAAGGAGCACGGCCTGCGCAGGTTTGTTCCAAGACAATTCGATATGGCCGTAGCTGGGCTGATGAATCTCTTCACCGCTTTTGGAGAAGAATTAAAAGCACTGACTGCTTCATTAGGAGTTTCCAGCCTGCAGGAGATTGTCGGACGTTCGGATCTCCTGGTACAGTCAGAAGGCAAAAATATGCTTGATTTGACTTACCTTTTGGAAGTTCTGGAAATCGAACAGATGCCTAAAAAATCAATGCAAACTTTATCTGCCGTAGATGGTTCTTCCATGGCCGTTGGAGCGGAAACCTATGGTCATCCTGGCGGCAGCAGCACTTTCCATTATCAAGGCATCACCTCCAACCGAAGGAATCTCGGAAGCTCCCACTCCCAGCAAGCGGTCTTATCTTCAAGAAAAGAAGCCCGCTTCCCTTCTTCCTTGAAGCTCGACCTGACAGACGGATCCATCCCTGGAAACGGTCTCGGGGCATACAATGCGAGTGGCGTTGACATCCAAGTCCATGGCGGTGCACAGGACGGAACAGGTAAAGCATCATTAGGCGGATCAATCGTCATCCTGAAATCCAGAGGGCAAAACGGGAAGTTCATTAACGGATCAGTAGGAAAAGGATTCGGGTATGGAGCGCAGAAAGGGCTTCTCATTGCACAGGGAGATGCCGATTCAAGAGCAGGAATCCGCTTGTCTGGCGCAGACTTGATCATCGGGGGACTTCCGAAAAAGACGCTCTCAGCCGGACAGCATGCCAATATCGCATCTTCTGCGAATATTAAGGGATTTGCCTTTGAATACATGACCAACGGCCGCGGCGTGGTTTTAGGGGATCCAGGTCCTTGGATCTGCGCAGGAATGACCGGCGGAGTCGTCTATTTGAGGCAAGATGCTGATGCCAGGCTGACGAAAGAAACCATTCAGCAGCGGATCGCCAAAGGTGCCAAAGTTTCCCTTGAAACCTTGTCCGCAAAAGGAATGGCTGATTTGGAAGAACTGTTGTCAAGCTATAAAGATCTCTTGAAACAGAGCGGCCAGCACGTTGAAGCCGCGTTTGTGGAAGGACTGATGGGAGACCTCCCGGCAAACTTCCTGCAAGTCATCCCTGCCAAAGAGCAGGCAGACCCTTCCGTGTCGACGGAGTGATTGTGAATGAAATTAGTTGCAGCACAGCTCCTCTTACCAGGGGCTTTTCTTTTTTCCCTAAAATTAAATTTGACTATTTTTTTACAGAATGAAAATGGAAAGCCTTTCATAAAAAATTAATATCCAAAAGCATCTTGATATTCAGTTGGGGACACTGTATAGTACAATGTTGTTTAACATTCCTGCTTCTAGTCAATATAGTAATGAAGCGGTAATAATTTTACCAGGAAAGGATATTCCACTATTATGAAGCTAGGTGCCCGCATTTTTAAAACGGGAATCGCTATCGTTTTAGCTTTATTTGTGGCTGAAGTTCTGCATCTGCCTTCACCGGTGTTTGCCGGGATTGCTGCAATTTTCGCAGTTCAGCCCACGATATATCGCTCTTACTTATCCATTATTGAACAAGTTCAGGCAAACTTGATCGGCGCCATTTTGGCTGTATTATTTGTATTATTATTAGGCAATCATGTTATTTTTGTCGGCCTGGCAGCGATCATAGCCATTACCCTCATATTAAAATTAAGAATAGAAAATACGATTGGCTTATCCCTTGTAACCATGATTTCCATCATGGAAGCACCCGGGGAGGATTTTATCCAATTTGCCGTCATCCGATTTTCAACGATCATGCTCGGGGTCTTGTCCTCTTTCATCGTGAACTTGATCTTCTTGCCGCCTAAATACGAAACCAAACTGTTTTATCGCGTTTCGAACGTCACGGAAGACATGCTGAAATGGATTCGACTGAGTACCCGGCATGCGTCGGAAAATCATTTACTGAAAAAAGATATCGAAAAAATAAAAGAACGGCTGACGAAAATTGATCAGGTCTACCTTTTATTCAAGGAAGAACGCAGCTACTTTAAAATGAACATCGTGGCAAAAAACCGCAAGCTTGTTGTCTACAGGCAAATGATTTCTACTTTGCGAAGAGCATTTGAAATCCTGAAGAGGCTCCATCGCTTTGAAAATGAAATTTCCAATCTCCCTGAGGAAATCCATCAGATGATTCAGGGACAGCTCGACTGCTTGATGAGCTATCATGAGCAGCTCCTGTTGAAGTTTGTCGGGAAAGTCAAATCTGATATCGCCTTTGAAAGTGTCCACAATGTGTGTGCGCAGCGAAATGAATTAATGGACGTCTTCATTAAACGATTGAAGACCTACGATTTTCAAGAAGACTATCAGCCTTTCCACTTGATGCACCTTATCTCATCCATTTTGGATTACAACGAGCATCTCGAGCATCTGGAGAAGCTAATTGGAAGCTTCCAATCGTTCCACGTGGAAGAAAACGAAGTAAAAATAGAAGAGAATCATGAAGAATAACGAACGAAACCGGCTAGCTTACACAGCAGCCGGTTTTTTTGCTTCTTATGCAAAAGAAAAAAGTCCGGGGTCTCCGGACTTTTTGTACATTCAGCTTTTCATTCTTGGATCTAACGCATCGCGCAGTCCGTCACCCATGAGGTTGAAGCCGAGGACGGTAAGCATGATGGCGAGTCCCGGGAAGATCATCGTCCATGGTGCCTGAATCATGTATTGGGTGGAATCGGCAAGCATTTTGCCCCATTCCGGTTTTGGCGGTTCTGCACCAAGTCCCAAGAAGCCAAGTGCGGCAGCTTCAATGATGGCTGTGGCAATGGCCAAAGTTCCTTGCACGATGATCGGCGCCATGCTGTTCGGCAGGATATGGTGGAACAAGATGCGTGCATCCCCCATCCCGATCGCCTTCGCAGACATGATGTATTCTTCCTGTTTGACACTCAATACTTTCGAACGGATCAAACGCCCAAAGTTCGGGACGTTGATGATGGCAATCGCAATCAGCGCATTTCGAAGCGACGGCCCAAGAACGGCTACGATCGCAATGGCCAAAAGGATGCTCGGGAATGCCAGCATGATATCAAAGAATCTTGAGATGATTGTATCGATCCATTTTCCATAATATCCGGCTACGATTCCAAGCAGACTCCCTACAACAACCGAGCCGACAACGGAGAAAAATCCTACCCAAAGGGAAATCCTTGCTCCATAGATGACACGTGTGAAAATATCCCGCCCAAAGTCATCCGTTCCAAGCCAATGCTCGGATGATGGCCCTTGCAGGCGATCCGGCAGATTTTGAACATTAAACCCATCCGGCTTCAATAGCGGAGCCAATAATGCAATGACAATGAAAAATAAAACGATGAAACTTCCGATTACCGCAGGTTTATTTTTCTTAAATCCTCTCCAGGCTTCCTTCCATGGCGAGGAAACATCTTCTGTTTTAACGGCTTGGATGTTCTCCTGCTGCGGAGCTAATTCTGCCATTTTCATTCCTCCTTGCTTCGTTCAACACTACAGCAATTAGTTGTACTTGATTCTAGGATCGACAGCTGCATACACAAGATCCACAATCAGGTTGATCATTACGAAAATAAAAGCAACGATTAAGATGCCTGACTGAATGACTGGATAGTCGCGGAAACCGATGGCATCGTAGATATAGCGCCCGATTCCCGGCCAGCCGAAGATCGTTTCTGTCAGTATGGCCCCGCCAAGCAGAAGTCCCATTTGAAGACCGATGACTGTCAAAACAGGGATGACTGCATTTTTCAATGAATGCTTGTACACAACCCAGAACATTTTCATTCCCTTTGCCCTTGCAGTCCTGATGAAGTCGGAGCGCATGACTTCAAGCATGCTGGAGCGCGTCATCCTTGCGATGATGGCCATTGGGATCGTGGCAAGCGCCAGTCCAGGAAGGATCAAGTGTTTGATGACTTCAACAAATTGGTCGAATCTTCCTTGGAGCAAAGTGTCGATTAAATACAGATTCGTGATGGCCTCAATCGGATCCCTTATGTTTTCCCTTCCGGTTGTCGGCAGCCAATGAAGGTTGATGGCAAACGTCCATTGCTCCATCAAGCCAAGCCAGAAAATCGGGATGGAAACGCCTAGAAGGGCAAGGATCATCGCCAAGTAATCAAACCAGGAGTTCTGGAACCATGCACTTATGATGCCGGCATTGACACCAACGAAGATCGCAATGATCATGGCAACTACAGATAATTCAAGAGTGGCTGCCAGGTACGGCCAAATCTCTTCCGTCACTGGTGTTCTTGTGCGGAGCGATGAACCGAGGTCTCCTTGGAAAATCCCTTTGATATAATCGAAAAATTGCACATACCATGGATGGTTCAGTCCCAATTCCCGCGTCAAAGCTTCAACAGCTTCCTTCGTTGCCTGCTGGCCGAGTATGACCTGTGCAGGGTTTCCTGGAATCAACCGGATCATCATGAAAACGATGAAGGTCATTCCAAGCAGAACGGGTATCAATTGCAGTATTCTTCTCATTGTATATTGAAGCATGCTGTCTCACCTCTTCTACCATATATGTATAAAGGGGAGTGTGTAACTCCTCCCCTTTTTCAATGCTTGCTGTTATTCGAATGAAGCTTCATCTAACCAGTCAGAGCCAGTTGGATGCGGATAGAATCCTTTTAATTTTGCAGATCCTGCAAGAAGCGGTGTAGAGTGCGCAAGCGGTGCCCATGGAGCATCTTCATGGATGATTTCCTGAGCTTGTTTGTACAACTCGTTGCGTTTTCCTTCATCTACTTCAGATTGAGCCTTGATCAGGATATCGTGCAATTTGTCATTGCTGTAGTAAGAGTAGTTGTTGCTTCCGATGCTGTCTTTATCAAGCAATGCATATAGGAAGTTGTCAGCGTCTCCGTTATCGCCAGTCCATCCTAATAGGTAGGCATCTGCCTCACCTTTAGAAGCTTTTTCCAGGTAAGTAGCCCACTCATAAGAAACGATTTTAGCTTTTACGCCGATTTTAGCGAAATTGGATTGGATTGCTTCAGCAATTTTCTTTCCATCCGGCATATATGGACGCGGTACAGGCATTGCCCAAAGTTCCATTTCGAATCCATCAGGATAGCCAGCTTCAGCAAGCAATTGCTTTGCTTTGTCCAGGTTGAATTCATACGGTTGGATATCATCGTCATAGCCGCCGATTACTGGAGGCATAGGGTTTTTCGCTGGTACACCTTTACCACCGAAGAATGCATCGATGATGGCTTGACGGTCGATTGCCATGTTCAATGCCTGGCGAACTTTAACGTTGTCAAATGGCTTTCTTGTTACAGTGAAGCCAAGGTATCCGACGTTCATAGAAGGACGCTCGAACAATTGAAGATTGCTGTCAGCTTTAATTCCGTCAGCATCACTTGGATTGATTCCATCAGCAAGATCGATTTCGCCGTTTTTCAAGGCATTCAGACGTGCTGAGTTTTCAGGAATTGATTTGAAGATGACTTTGTTCAGCTTAGGATAGCCTTTTTTCCAGTAGTCTTTGTTCTTTTCGATGACCACTTTGTCATTGCGGGACCAGCTGACAAATTTGAATGGACCTGTACCAACTGGGTTTTCAGTGAATTTGTCGCCGTATTTATCGATGGCAGCCGGGCTCGCGATTGCGAACGGGCTCATTGCCAGGTTCTTTAAGAATGGAGCCTGTGGACGCTTAAGCGTGAACTGTACTTTGTACTTATCAAGAGCTTTAACATCTGCGATTACATGTCCTTCGTCGCCTTTGTATCCACCGAACATGGATGCATAGTAAGGGAACTTGTCAGCATCGCCGTTCATCCAGCGGTTGAAGTTGTAAACAACTGCATCAGCGTTGAAATCTGTTCCATCTTGGAATTTGACGCCTTCACGAAGGTCGAATGTATAAGTCAAACCATCCGGGGAAACATCCCACTTCGTTGCCAATCCTTCATGGATTTCAGTATCTTGTCTTCCGAATTCAACAAGTGTTTCGAAAATATTCTTGGTAACTTTGAATGATTCCCCATCTGTTACTGCTGCTGGATCCAGCCCGACAGAATCACCGCCGCGGCCAAAGATCAATGTATCTTGCGCGGATTCCCCACCTTTTGATGAATTCCCGTTTGATGATTTTGAGCTGCACCCTGCTAGGGCACTGCCCATAATCAACAAGAAAATGAAAGCTAACAGAAAACTTTTCTTCACATAGACCCCTCCAAAACTTTTTATTTATTTGTCATGCTGCTGTCTTCTGAATACAGATGGCAGGCAACATAATGACCAGGTTCAGCTTCTTGAAATACTGGAGTAATAGACTTGCATACTTCCATACTATGTGGACATCTTGTGTGAAATGCACAACCCTTAGGCGGATTGGACGGACTCGGGATATCGCCTTGAAGGAGAATTGTTTCCCTCTTGAAGTCCGGATCCGGAATCGGGACAGCTGATAATAATGCCTGTGTATATGGATGAAGCGGCTTTTCATATAGCTTGTCGCTGTCTGAGAGCTCCGCCATCCTTCCTAAATACATCACCCCGACGCGGTCGCTGATATGCCTTACGACCCCTAAATCATGGGCAATGAAGATATAAGTAAGATCAAATTCCTTCTGCAGGTCTTCTAATAGATTCAACACCTGCGACTGGATGGAAACATCGAGAGCCGAAACCGGTTCATCGGCAATGATCAGCTTAGGACGCGTCATCAATGCCCTTGCAATGCCGATCCTCTGTCTCTGCCCGCCGCTGAATTGATGCGGATAGCGTTTGGCGTAGTAGCTGCTCAAGCCTACGACCTCGAGCATTTCTTTTACTTTTTGCTTTCTTTCTGCGGCATTGCCGATTCCATGGACGATCAGCGGCTCTTCAAGGATTTTCTCCACCGTATGCCTTGGATTCAAGGAAGCAAACGGATCCTGGAAGACCATCTGCATGTCCCGTCTCAATGCGCGCATGTCTTTTTTTGATAGATTGGTAATGTCTTTGCCTTCAAATTTAATGGACCCTTCGGAAGGCTCTATTAATCTTAAAAGCATCCTTCCTGTAGTGGACTTTCCGCATCCGCTTTCCCCAACGATGCCGAGTGTCTCCCCTTTCCTTACTGAAAAGGAGACGCCGTCCACTGCTTTGACATGTCCGACTGTTTTTCCGAAGACGCCCCCCGTCAAGGGGAAGTGTTTTTTCAAATCCTGGATTTCGATCAATGATTCTGTCATACCGTCACACCTACTTTGTTTTCATGCAGGAAGCATCTGGTTTGGTGGTTCGAATCTGTTTCATAAAGCTCCGGATTCTCCTTCCAGCAGCGGTCGAATGCAAATTCACAGCGCTGGGCGAAGCGGCATCCTTCTTTGACCGAGCCTGGTCTTGGCACGTTGCCAGGGATGGAATAGAGCCTCTGCTGCTTCTTTCGCATATCCGGAACCGATTGGATCAACCCTTTTGTGTAAGGATGCTGAGGATTGGTGAAGATGGTTTTGACATCCCCCTCCTCCACAACCTTTCCTGAATACATGACCACGAGCCTGTCGCAAACCTCTGCCACCACACCTAAGTCGTGGGTGATCAAAATGATGGCTGTGTTCAATTTTGTATTAAGATCCTTCATTAACTTTAGGATTTGAGCCTGGATGGTCACGTCAAGCGCCGTCGTCGGTTCATCTGCTATGAGGAGCTTCGGGTCGCACACCATCGCCATTGCGATCATTACGCGCTGCCTCATCCCGCCGGAAAGCTGATGCGGATATTCTTCCATAAGCTCTTCTGCCCTTGGAAGTCCAACCATCTTCATGATTTCGACGGCCCGTGCCTTGATTTTTGCTTTTGGCCACTTATTATGTATTTTGATGGCTTCCATCAATTGATTCCCAATCGTGAAAAGGGGATTTAAGGATGTCATAGGCTCTTGGAATATCATAGCGATATCATTGCCGCGGATCTGCCTCATCCTTCGTTCTGATGCTTTCGTCAAATCTTCATTTTGGAATAGGATCTTCCCGCCGGTGATCTTTCCCGGGGGCTTCGGAACCAATCCCATGATGGAAAGGGATGTGACGCTCTTTCCGCATCCTGACTCCCCTACGATTCCAAGGATCTCTCCTTCATTTACGTGGAAGTCCACTCCATCTACAGCTGGAATCTCTCCTTCATCGGTAAAGAAGGATGTCTGTAATTTCTCTACAGATAGTACTGTACGCTCATGTGCCAATCTGATCCCCCCTGCGAAAACGATTATTTTCTGAATATGAAAAATTTTCTATAATATATGAGTTTATTATACACAGATAAATTGTTTTGACAATACTAAATTTTTCGAAAATTATATTCGTATATTATTATGGACACAAAAGCTTTTCGGGTTACGAAAAACTAATGGAAAAGGAAAACGATTATTGAAAACCTTTACAATTCCAACATGTTCATTTATGCCGAGAATAGCATTTACTTTCCCAGAATAACAAATCCATTTTTCTTTACTGTGCTAAATTACTAAAATTGATATTGTTGTATATCATTTCAAGTTCCTTCTAAATATGTAAAAAGGACTATTCGAAGAAAAGCGGAGCCGGCTGTTCAGAGGCGCCGAGGTTGGACTGAAGCACCACGAGATAAAGGAAACACGGTGAATGAAGTGAGCCGATGTTGACTTATCGTAAGTGTGCTGAAGGAAACCTCCCAGCCTCTAGGCGGCGGAGCTGGACAACTTCCCGATTTACGTCAAAAAAAAATCCGCGAAGCTCCCTTCACGGATTTAGTGGTCCAATTGCTGGACCTGGAACAGTTTATGGTAATTTCCTTCAAGCCGCATTAATTCTTCATGGGAACCGACCTCTGCAATCCGGCCGTGTTCGATAAGGACAATGCGGTCAGCGTGTGTAATCGTTGATAGTCTGTGGGCCACAATAAATGTTGTTCGATCTTTCGCAAGCTTCTCCAGTGCTTCCTGGATGAGATGCTCACTTTCAAGATCTAATGCAGAAGTGGCTTCATCCAAAACGAGAAGCGGCGGATTCTTGATGAACACCCTGGCAATGGCGATCCGCTGTTTTTGGCCTCCTGAAAGCTTCACTCCCCGCTCCCCGACTTTTGTATCATAGCCATCAGGAAGGCCGAGAATGAAGTCATGGGCATTGGCTGCTTTTGCCGCTGCGAACACTTCTTCATCAGTTGCATCCGGCTTTCCAAGGAGGATATTTGTCTTGACGGACTCGCTGAACAAAATATTATCCTGGAGCACCATCCCGATTTTATCGCGCAGGCTTCTTACCCTGAATTTCCTTATATCCGTACCGTCCAGAAGGATTCGTCCGCCAGTCACATCATAAAATCGCGGAATCAAGCTGACAAGGGATGACTTTCCGCCGCCGCTCATTCCTACAAGCGCGATGGTTTCCCCGCTTCTTATATGCAGATCGATATCCTTCAGGACCGGACCGTCCTTCTCGTCATATGTAAAGCTTACATGATCGAAATGAATGTCCCCTTTAACATTCCGGCATTCAATGGCACCCGGAGAATCATCAATATCATATTTTTCATCAAATAATTGGAAAACGCGGTCCATTGATGCAATCGCCTGTGTGATCGTCGTCGATGAATTGACCATGCGGCGCAGCGGATTGTACAGCCTGTCGATATAAGCAATGAAGGCAACCATTGTCCCGAGCGACAAGCTGCCATTGATGACCTGATAGCCTGAAAAGCCAATAATCAAAAGCGGTGCAACATCCGTCAGCGTATTGACGACAGCAAATGCTTTTGCATTCCAATTCGTATGATTCAGGGCTTTCTGAAGGAAATTTGAATTTTCCCGGTCAAATTGCACCTGCTCATAATCCTCAATGGCAAAGCTTTTGATGACGGGCATCCCCTGCACCCGCTCATGAAGATATCCTTGAACCTCTGCAAGCGCCTGGGAACGTTCGCGGGTGAGCTTCCGCAAATTCCCGAAGAAGTAGCGGACAGACAATCCATAGAACGGAAAAATAATCAATGAAACAATCGTCAACGGTACATTCATCGTCAGCATGATCACAATGGCAATGAGAATCGTTGCCCCATCAAGCCAGACGTTCATCAATCCGGTGATGACGAAGTTCTTTGTCTGCTCCACGTCGTTGATCACGCGGGAAATGACTTCCCCTGCACGAGTGTTGGCATAATATTTAAAGCTCAGCTTTTGAATATGAGTGAAAAGTTTATCGCGAATGTCATATAAAATCTTGTTCCCTGTCCATTGAGCAAAGTATTGCCTGTAATATTCCACAGGCGGACGAAGGATGACGAAAACCACTACCATCCCGCCCATGACAAGGAGCAGGTGATGCGTTTTTTGATCCGCCGTCATCCCATGGTTGTTGATGACATCATCGATGACATATTTAATCAGGACCGGAATGAGAAGCGGAATGATGAATTTAATAATTCCAATGATGATGGTCCCAATGATCTGCCATTTGTAAGGTTTGACAAAACGCATATATCTTTTGATGCTATCCATTCATTTTCCTCCTTTCATCATGGGTTGTCTGCCATGCCTAAAGGTAAATGCACGCATTTACCCTTAAACAAAGCAAGCCATGAAAAAACCTGTTGAATCGTCCTCAACAGGCGTCTTACTCGTTCCAGCTATCAACGGCGGTAAGTCAAATACCTTTCATACCAAATATCAATAAAGTCAGGCGCAAAGGGACCTTTTCGCTGTCTGATCCAGCGGACAAGCTTGTCCACATTGCGCTGCAAAATTTGATCGATGACATCCGGATAGCCCATTTGCCGGCGGTGCTGCTCATATTCATCCTCATCGAGCAAATTGAACGTCATATCCGGAAACACTTTGATATCCAGATCGTAGTCGATATATTTCAGCGCCTCATTGTCATACACGAATGGGGAGCTTAGATTGCAATAGTAGTAAATCCCATCTTCCCTGATCATTCCGATGATATTGAACCATAATTCCCCGTGAAAATAACATATGGCCGGCTCTCTTGTAACCCACGTCCGTCCATCCGATTCCGTCACTATCGTCCGATCATTTCCGCCAATGACAAGATTTTTTGTTCCTTTCAATACCATCGTTTCATCCCAAACTCTATGTAAATGGCCATCATGCTTATAGCTGTGGATCTGCAACGTTTCTCCCTCGACCGGTACTGCCATTGATTTTCCCCTACTTTCCTTCCGAATCCTGATTATCTGCACCAAACGGCCAGCTGCGCATACGGGCTGTTTCATGTGCGTATATGTTTTTTATTAAATCGATATGTACAATATATTCCTATAAAAATAACCCCTTCCGCAGAAGGGACCGGCTTTTTTTACTATTATAACGTTTAATCTCCATTTTTAAAACAAAAGAGCCCTTGTTTTTCACAAGAACCCTCAAGCGAATAGCTTCATTTCCTGATAAGACCGTATAACTTCATCCGTTTGCTCCTCAAACGCCCGCTGAATTTCATGGAGCTCCTTCTTCATCATGATGATCTGTTCCTTTACAGATTCCAGCTTCGCCTCCTCCTGCAGTTCTGCAAGCTCCAACTCAAGTTCCTGGCACCGCTCAATTTCTGACTGCATAAATAATAGCTTCTCCATCGTCTCCAGCTGCTCAGACACCATTTTATTAAAATGAGACACGCAATCACCCCGTCTAATTTTTTTTGTTATTACATAAATTCTGCCCGCTCCTTTAAACTCCTTTGACTAGTTCTGTCGCATAGGAAGTAGTTTTGTCGAAGGACTGCTCCCTCATTTTTTCAAACAAGAAAAAACCGGCCCCAGACGGGAACCGGCTTCTATCGCGCAACAATTCGATTATTGTTGAGCTTGGTTTCCTGAAGCTTGGTTTTTCTTAGCTTCAGATTGTTGGTTTTGTTGTTTAACTTCTTGAGCGTTAGTAGCGTTAGTCTCAGCTGCAAACTCAGTACCGTATTGTTGAGCTGCACCAGCTTGTTGACCAGCTTGAGCGTTTTGTTGTTTCACGTGTTGTACGCTTGTACCTGCTTGAGTTTTGTTTGGTTGTTTTGCCATTGTAATCACCTCCACGCTCATTAATTTATCCATTAATGCGGGAGGCTATCCAATGATTTTTATGGAAAAAAATTCTATTTTTCAAACAAGCAGAGAGCGTCCGCCATCAACGATGATCGTCTGTCCGCGGATCATGAAGGCATCATCCGATACAAGGAATTTGACCGTTTTTACGATGTCTTCGATTTCCACCATTCTTCCGGCAGGTGTGTTTTGGCGCGCATCTTCGAGAAGCTGTTCGCGGTTCGGGAAATGTTTCAAGGCCTCGGTATCGATGGCTCCGCCTGAAACGGCATTGACGACGATATCCATTTTGGAAAGTTCGACGGACAAGTAGCGCGTCAAAGCTTCAACTGCCGCTTTGGAGACACCGACTGTCGTATAGTTTTCCAAGTAGCGAATGGAACCCAATGAACTGATGCTGACGATTTTTCCGCCTTTATCCATAAGCTTGGCCGCTTCCTGTGCACAGAACAGCAAAGCTTTGCTGTTGATATTCATCGTCCAGTCCCAGTGGGATTCTTCGAGCTCCATGACAGGACGGAGAACGCCTGATGCTGCGTTGCTGATGAATACATCCAGACGGCCATACTCTTCCTTGATGGCTTCGAACATGCCGCGGATTTTTTCAACGTCGCCTACATTTGCACGTACGACAAAAGCTTTTCTTCCTAGCTTTTCAATTTCTTCAGCTGTTTCAAGCGCCGCTTTTTTGCTGCGGGCATAATTGATGACAAGATCATATCCTTCTTTGGCAAGTTCAAGAGCGATGGCTTTTCCTACGCCCCTGCTGCTTCCTGTAACTAATGCAACTTTATTAGACATTTTTCTTCATCCTTTCTATTCGTATATATTTTAGCGATTTTGCGCATAACAAACAACGCCGGAATAAAGAATAGGAATAAGCGCATGTGAAAAGGAGAGTGCAACCCATGTATGTTGGCCGTGATATGACGGAATTGAGCATGCTGCCGATGTCGGAATGGAAAAAAAGCGAGTTGGCCTTTTTCCACCATTCCCTGCAGCAGATGGTGCCATACTTAAATTCAGAAGGACAGACCATCCATCGTGAAATCGTCGAGGAAATCGAAGGCCGCGGCGGGTTGAAAAGACTCGAAGCGGATTATACCCATGGTACCGAAGTTAACTTTGATTAAATTAAAAATGAAGCTGCTATACTCTGCAGCTTCATTTTTCCTTATACTGCTTCCACATCTTCTGGTGGGAAACCGGGAATGCGAATTCTTTCATTTCTTCTTCTGTCACTAGCTTCACGGTATCGGTTTGGTCGATTTCGCCTTCGATTCTGCCGGCATACACATCAATATTCCAGACAAGGTGTGAGAAGACATGCTCAATTTTTCCGAAGGCTGCATTTTCAACTTCTGCCATGGCAGCATGTTCTTTTAATAAATATTCCTGCAAGTGCCTCTTGGTGGAGGTGAATGTATGGTCATCTTCACACTGCGGGAACTCCCAAAGATTGGCGAGGAGTCCTTTCGCAGGCCGCTTGCGAATCAGGTATCTTCCATCATCAGTCGAAAGGATTGCCGCTGCGAGCTGAACTTTTTTGGTCTTTTTATTCTTCGTTTTGATCGGAAGTTCACGCTCTTTCCCCTCGTGAAATGCGATGCAGTGCTCCCTTACAGGGCAGAGTAGGCAGGACGGCGATGTCGGTGTACAGATTAAGGCGCCAAGCTCCATCAAAGCCTGATTGAAATCGGATGGATTATCTTTGGCGATGATTGCACGGACCGCTTCTTCAAATACTTTTCGGGAAGCCGGTTTAGCTATGTCCTCCCAGATCGAAAGAATCCGTGAAAAGACCCGCATGACATTTCCATCCACTGCAGGCTCCGGCACACCGTAGGCAATGCTTAAAATAGCACCTGCTGTATAGGGTCCCACGCCTTTCAGTTTGGCGATTTCCTTTGGATCCTTTGGAACGATGCCGCCATATACTTCCTTTACTTCTTTCACAGCACTCTGCAGGTTGCGTACGCGGGAATAGTATCCAAGACCTTCCCAGGCTTTTAAGACTTTATCTTCATCTGCTTCGGCAAGGTCATTTATCGTCGGGAACTGCTCGACAAAGTTATTGAAGTAAGGTATGACCGTATCGACTCTCGTCTGCTGAAGCATGATTTCAGAAACCCATACCCGGTAAGGATCCTTGTTTTCCCGCCACGGAAGGGTCCTTTGCTCCGCTTGGAACCAATTGATGAGATCTTGTTGAAATCCCTCTATATCTATTTTCTCAAGATTATCTATGAATATTTTTGCCACAAATACTTCCTCCAGGATGTTAATCTAGTGTCAGTTTAGGGAATAACATAATTATGGAACAGATTTGAAACGTTTTTCCCATGGTATTGAACTCTTTTATACCTTATCATGTTTTGCAAACAATACAAGCTAGAATGCTGTCCTTTAAAAAGGAGGAATCCATACTTGGATACTGGCACACACGTAGTCATGGGGTTTGCGCTTGGAGGATTGGCGACGCTCGATCCAGTGGTTGCGGAACATACGGCCACCGCACATAGTGTGTTGATAGGAACCATCATCGGATCGCAAATACCTGATATAGATACTGTATTAAAATTAAGGAATAACGCTGTTTATATTCGCAACCATCGGGGCATTACCCATTCGATCCCTGCCGTCATGCTCTGGCCTCTTGCCATCATCGCAGTGATCTACCCGCTGATGCCGCAAGCCAACCTGCTGCATTTATGGCTGTGGACATTTTTCGCCGTCTTCCTGCATGTGTTTGTTGACATCTTCAACGCTTACGGGACTCAGGCATTACGGCCATTTTCATCCAGATGGGTCGCGCTGGGGATCATCAATACGTTTGACCCCTTTATTTTCATCATGCATGTAATAGGCTTGATCTTGTGGGGATTCGGAGCGGATCCGGGCATTACTTTTGCCCTCATATATGTTATTCTCATCGGCTATTATCTGCGGCGGATTTATGCTCATCACAGTTTGAAAAAAGCCATCAAGAAACGTATTCCGACGGCAGAAACAATCATCGTCTCTCCGACCATGCGTTTTCACCAATGGCGGATTGCCGTCAAAACACGCGATTCTTTCTATGTGGCGCGCGGGCACCAGAGATCCATCACGGTGCTTGATGAGTTTAAACGGATCCCCATTCCGGATACAGATGTGATCAATGCAGCGAAAAAAGATAAAAACCTATCTGCGTTCCTGCATTTTTCCCCGGTCTTCCGCTGGGAAGTCGATGAATACGATGACTATTATGAAGTGAGATTCATCGATTTGCGCTACCGGAGCAACGGCCACTATCCATTTGTCGCCGTGGTGCAGCTCGATCTTGACCTGAACATTACAGGCTCCTATACCGGCTGGATCTTTAGCAAGGAAAAACTCAGGAAGAAGCTTGAGATCAATACTTTCTAGTAAGAAAAGCGCAAGCGCCTCGAACAGCCCCGACCAGCATAAGACGGAACTCGAAGGAAATCCTGATTTCCGTAGAGGTACGGCTTATGACTCGAGGGGCTAGGCGCTGGAGCTGGACAGCACTTCACCCAGAATTTTTATACTTTCTTTCTATAACAAAAGGATCATCGTCCATATAAAATGGCGATGATCCTTTTGTTGTGCATTAGTGCTTCATGTCATTTTCATCATTAAGCAGGTGCTGATATTTTGGATTGACGGCTGCAAATTCATGGAGCTTTTCTCCGTATTGCGTAATCCAGTGGGTGACGATTTTTTTCGTCATTTCCCTGCCTTTGTATTCGCGTCCAGCTTTAGCATAGGTAGTTTCGAAATCTTCCCAGAGGATTTCGACCCACGTCCTTGCTCTTGCATAGCTTAAGCGATCGTTTTTCTCCAACAGAAGTGCCGTCAGCTTTTCGAATAATTCATTCATAAAAATTGCAACCTCCTTTCCCATTAATATCTCCGCTTAGTGCCAGTCAATTTTCATCATACTATATGTACGCGGGGAAGCATTGCGGAGAACATCTTTGTTTTCCCGCGTCAGTGCAAGTCGATCAAGCATTCAGGGGGTTCTTACATGCGAAATAAAGCTAAAGGTTTCCCATACGGCAGCCAGAATAAATTCGAAGGCGAGCCGCGGGCCAAAGCCGAGTATGCCTCTAAACGGGCAAACGGCACAATCAATACGCATCCGCAAGAAAGAATGCATGCATCCAATCAACGTGAAAAGGATACCATTTGACACGTACTGAATCTGACAATTCAAGGGGGCTTTCACATGGATAATGTGAATAATAATTTCTCTAATGACAGATATAACAGTCCATTCAATAAAGCTTGGTTCAATAAAAAACACGCTCATGCTCAAGCGAATGGCGAAACAAGAATCACTCAGAAGCAGATCATTCTAGCGAATGAAACGCGTAAAAGGTCATAACCCCTAATTGACTGCCAGGCGCTGATCTTTTGAAAGGCGCCTGGCCATTATTTTATTTATTCTGTAGGAGTGAAATCGGAAGGGCCTCTTCCTTTCCATCTCCCTGCAGGCGGAAGCCCCAGGCAAACACGCCATTCATGTAGTCGACTTTAAAATAATTGCCCGGATCGCCAATAATCCCGTAGATTTCTCCTGATTTGAAATCGTTTGGATCAAGGAGATAGGCCTGAGCCATGATCGATTTACGCTGCAGTACAGCGAACTCATTCACCATGCCAAGCTGCTCGGCTTTTCGAGCTTTCTCCCGCAATTGGGCAATCTCTTCATTCAACTCATGTTTCGTCATCTCACTATATCTTCTCTCAGTTTCCATAGTATAAGCACCTCTGCTTTAGTATAGTGAAAAAATGCGATAGAATAAAGTGAATCTTCTTTTCGTATATGCACGGAAAGTTAAATTGGAATTTTAATTGAACTCATGCCGAAAGACGAATCATTTTTTACATAGGGGGCGTTCATCATGAAAAAAATTGTGATTACTGGAGCAGGCACAGGACTAGGAAAAGAATTGGCTTTGCAGTATGCCGATAATGATGTGGAATTGCACCTGGTCGGGCGCAGCCTGCAGACATTGGAAGAAACGGCGGCTGAAGCAGAAAAAAGCGGTGCAAAGGTTTATGTTCATGCAGCGGATATAACGGTGGTAAGCGAAGTTAAGCACATTGCAGCGGAAATTGAAGAAGACGGCCCTGTGGATATCCTCGTGAACAACGCCGGCATAGGAATGTTCGGACCATTTATGGAATCGACGGCCGATCAGATGGAAGCGATGTTCCGTACAAACAGCTTCGGACCGATTTATTTGGCAAAAGCATTTATCCCGGGCTTTTTACAGAATAATAGAGGCACGATCATCAATATCATTTCAACAGCCGGACTGCGCGGCAAGAAAAATGAATCGTTGTATGTAGCAAGTAAATTTGCATTAAGAGGCTTCACAGAGAGCTTGCAGCAGGAGTATGCCGACACCGGCCTCCGCATTGTTGCAGCTTACATGGGCGGAATGAACACGCCATTCTGGGACGAGACGGACCATATCAAGGATAAAAGCCGCTTGCGCACACCAAAAGAAGTGGCGGAAATCATCGTCAAAGAAAGCGCAGAGAAGACAGAGATCGTTATTGAATCCAAGAACAAAAGCGGAAGCGCCTGAACAGAGGCGCCGAGGTTGGACTGAAGCACCACGAGATAAAGGAAACACGGAGAGCGAAAGCGATCCGATGTTGACTTATCGTAAGTGTGCTGAGGGAAACCTCCCAGCCTCTAGGCGCTGGAGCTAGCCGGTACTGCACTTGCAAAATTTGTTAACTTATAGCTATTGTGATAAACAAGAGGAGGGCCATATCAGCCCTCCTCTTCTTCTTTATGTTCAAGGAAGCGGTCGATCAGCTCCATCTTAAATCCTTTTCGATACAGCGCCTGCTTCATTTTTTGCTTATATTCAAATCCTTCAAATTTGCTGTAGCGTCTGTAGGCTTTTTCTCCTTGATAAAGGATTGCATCCCATTCTTCATCGGTATCTTTTTCAAACTCAACTTCGTTCAATGCCTCTTGGATGACACTCGACGAATACCCTTTCCTCATCAGGGTCTGCTGAATTTTTTGCTTCACATTGGACTGAGAGAGGTTCTGATTTTGTCTCACCACTTTTTCAGCAAGCTTCATCGCGTTCTCCAGCTGTTGATCAAACGGAAACTCTTCCAACGCCCTTTCAATGAAATTCTGATGGACGCCTTTTTCCGCAAGCTCTCTTTTGATGGTGACAGGCCCTTTATTGGTCGTAGCTGCCTGCGTTCTTACAAAAGCAATCGCAAATTCTTCGTCATTGATAAACTTGTACTGATTTAATTTAAAAATGATTTCCGGAATGATGGATTCCTCTATTTCTTTATCCTTTAAGTAAGTCCTGATTTCTTTTTCCGTCCGCATGCGGGCAGTCAAATAGTTCAATGCCATGTTATAGCCTTTTCGGATATCGTCATGGAATTGAATTTCCGAAATATCAAGGTCAGAAAGCTCTTGCCCCTTCTGCAGCCTCTGCTTTGCCAGCACATCCTCGTCCACACTGAAAGCATATTTTCCATCCAAAAAAATATTATATCGTTCATCGTTTTTGACTTGTTTGGATATTTTCGTAATGATGGCCACGGTGAATCACCTCTTCTTATTAATGTTAACACATTGGTATAAGTTTTTTATTGGTGAAATAGGTAAAATATAAGGAATAAGAAACGGGAGGGGAACGAAATGAAAGCAGCAATAACCGGAGGAACAGGTTTCATTGGAAAAGTCCTGACACATGACTTGATGAAAGCGAATCATGAAGTGATCATTTTAACCCGCAATCCTGATAAATACACTTCCACCGATCGAGTCCGCTACGTGAAATGGATGTCTGACGGCGCCAATCCCGTGCCGGATTTAGAAGGCATTGATGCATTCATTAACTTAGCCGGTGAATCCATCAACAGCGGACGCTGGACAGAGGAACGGAAGAAGCGGATTTTTGATAGCCGGATGAAAGCAACAGATGAAGTATTGCGGATCATCCGTTCATTGAATAAAAAGCCTGGGGTCTTGATCAACGCCAGCGCAATCGGCATCTATCCGCCCGATTTGAACAGGACCTATACAGAAGAGTCCACTGATAAAGGGGATGACTTCCTCGCTGAAACCGTAAAGAAGTGGGAGCAAAAAGCGAGCGGTGCCGAGATGGATGGTGTACGGACGGTGTTTACCCGCTTTGGCATCATCCTCGGAAAAGACAGCGGAGCACTGCCGAAAATCGCCATGCCTTACAAGATGTTTGCCGGTGGAAAGGTCGGATCCGGCGAACAGTGGATGTCGTGGATCCACATCCAGGACGTAGTATCAGCCGTCCAGTTCTGCATGGAACACGATCAAATGAGTGGCCCCGTCAATCTTACAGCTCCCCACCCTCTCCGGATGAATGAATTCGGGAAAATACTCGGCGACGTCCTGAACAGGCCCCACTGGCTTCCGGCCCCTGCTTTTGCCCTGAAGTTAGCCCTGGGTGAAATGAGCATCCTCGTTTTGGAAGGCCAAAAAGTCATGCCCGAAAAACTGCAGAACAATGGATATTCCTTTCATTTTGCGACTCTCGAGCGCGCCTTGGCGGATATTTATAAGAGGTAAACGGTATATCCGGCCTTTAATATGGAAAAAATAGGAGTAATCTTCGAGGGAAAGGGTGTTTTCATTTGGAAAAGCGAAAAGGTGAAAAAGAACGCAGCACATTGACGAGCGCACAGGAGATTACGTATACCCGGTCTTTCAAAGCCGCGGATCGCGTCGCTGGATACAATACCAAAAGAAACAAATAATTACCTGAGGAAAATTTCAAGATACGGGCATTCTATTAGTACGGGGGATCCACTCTCCCGTACTTTTATCTTCTTTTATCTTGAAAGGGGTTTTGTGTAATGGGTCGTGCTAACAATCAGAAAACGCGTGATAAGAACAAGAACAAACTTCCACAGGTTCCTAAGAACTTAAAAAGCAATGCTCAGGATGTTGAGTATTCCCGCGAATTAGCTGACCAAGCCGACTTTGAGGCACAGGCTCGCTCCAACGCTGCCAACCAGCGTGTGAAGCAGAAAAAGAACAAACGATAAAAGTAAGCTTATGCTTTAAGCATTGGCTAAGAAAAAAGCAGGGACCATTCGTTCCCTGCTTTTTTCATATTTATGGGACAGGGGGACAGGTTTGTTGTCCCAGGGGCGGGACAATGAACCTGTCCCCGCGTCCCACATTTTGTGGATAATGTTGATAACTTTGGAAAATGTTTCTACCAGTGAATTTGTCGAGTGGATAAAATTGTGCACAAATTGTCGGATAATTCTGGGGATAATGTGCATAAGTCTGTGAATAACCACAATTATAAACATTCTGACTGTTGATAACTGTGTGAATAACCTGGAAGGTGCTTTGAAGGTCCCTGTCACGCCCCGGTATTTGTCGAATGGCGTCGCTCTTTTTCTCACCTTTTCGGGGTCCGCCTACCGTTGGCGCATAAGGAATGGATTTTGGTGCATAAACGGTTGTGTTTCGCGCAAAAAGCTGCATATTCTCGCGTATAGTGGACTTCTGTCAATAAAGTAGACACTTATATGCAAGTAAATGGCGTACTTTTTTTCTTCCGCGCTTCGTTTTCACTCCGCTTGGAGGCCTCTGC
>NZ_QQAY01000022.1 GCF_003350505.1 Falsibacillus pallidus | reverse complement strand
ATCCCCAGCGGGGATAATATGGAGGAGCCGTATGCGATGACCCGCACGTACGGATCTGTGAGAGGCGCATGAATCATTCATGCGCCTACTCGATTCTAAAAAGAATCTTATTTGAATTTATTCGGGAACTGCTTCACTACAGCTGAAGAAATTGAATCAGCCATCAGGATGATGTGGGAGACACCGTCATCAATGGAGACGATTCTCGCACCCCAATCTGATGCTAAGCTTGCGGATAGATCGTCTGTGACAAGTTTTAAATGCATATATAACATTTTTCTAAGGTCTTCCTTATTTAAATTAGGGTTGGCACCGCTTAAGAAAACAGCTATGTCATCCGCATTTTTGTACCAGTCTTTGTTTAACTTATCCACGAGCGGTTTATTTCCTTTTTTGGCAGCATCGACAATTTTTCCTGCAATGACGATATGCTCCGTTAGCAAGTCCGCTAATTTATTCCAGCTTTTTCACCATATACCGGCTTCACAGCATTTCCGATATCCTTTTGATTTTGCAGAAGTCGAGTCAGCACCTGCTGCTGATCCTTGGAACCTGCCGTCGTCGCACTTGTAATATAATTGCTTGTCCACAGAACATGGTCAAACCAAAGCCGCCTGAATTGATTCTTGAACGCCGTCTCGGATTGACTGATGCACTGTGCTTGCGGTTTTGCGTAAGCCATGTTTGGAACAATAGCCATGTTTAAAGAAAGCAGCATAATAAATCCTATCAACCATATTTTTTTCATAATAGTTCTCCTTCCAAAATTAGATAAATCCCCTTTTTATTATGGATAATCCGAGTTTTTCTATGCCTGAACAAGCCGGTAGGAAAAATATGTTAATATAAAGGTGATGGGGAGAGGGTAATGTGAAAAGAAAATTGCTATTGGCTTTATTACTGGTTATTTCAGTCTTAACGGCATGCAGCAGTTCTGTAGACGAAATAAAGGACAGCCCATTATATAATGGACGAAAACTAGTAATCGGTGTCGTGGGGAATGCGCCGGAAGTCAGGGAGAAAAATATTGAATTTAAGAAACTTACGCTAGATGATTTGAAGAAGGAAAATCTATCAGCGAAATACGATGCTGTGTTTATTATGAAGAAATATTTATCAGAGGCATCCGAAGCACCGTATGCAAAAATCTATAGAAACGCTGGGGTTCCGTTTTTCTTTATGGGATCAAAAAAATCCTACGTACCTTTTGTAGATGAAGAAGTTGAGTACAAGGACTATCCCGATACAGGATCAGCGGTATATGCCGATGGATATTACGAATCAGGCATAAAAGGGAGTAATTGGGAATTCGGGCTATATAATGATGCTGTAAATAAAGTGAACGTTCAGGATGTTTACTCAAGAATTTTTACAAAGGTTGATAGTATTGATGACCATACATAAAATTTGTTTACAGGAAAGGAGATGTTGTGATGCAGACGATTCCTGATCACTTGAGTGAAGGACTCGACATCGTGTTCATCGGATTCAATCCGAGCATCATGTCCAGTGAGACGGGCCATCATTATGCCAATCCTACTAACCGCTTTTGGAAGATTCTTTATCAGGCAGGATTGACTCCACGGATCTATCACCCTGAAGAAGATGGAAGCCTCCTTGAACTTGGGTATGGACTGACGAACATCGTAGAAAGGCCGACAAAGGATGCCACACAAATAACGAAAGAAGAATACCGGGAAGGCAGAATTTTATTGAAAAGGAAACTGGAGAAGTATCGTCCCAAGATTGCCTGCTTTGTCGGCAAGGGAGTCTATCAACAGTATTCTGGTAAGAAAAAAGTTCCATGGGGCTATCAGGAAGAATCGACAGTCCTTGGCGTCCGTGATTTTGTTGCGCCTTCTTCAAGCGGACTTGTGCGGATGAAGGTAGAGGAGATCGCGGACATTTATCAAATGTTGTTGGATGTGGGATGGCGGGGTTGAGGTGGACGTTATACATAGAGAAGAAAAAACGGATGAGAGGGTAATTTAATTGACCATGTGGGAGAAGAGATTATTAAATACGGCACGTGGAGTTTTTGAAGTGTTCACTAAGGGGGAAGGACCGCCTATTTGTGTAACGCATCATTACTCCGAGTTTAATGAGACCGGAGATTATTTTGCAGAGGCATTTACAGGTAGTCATAAAGTATTCCTAGTAAATTTAAGAGAGACAGGACAATCCGAAAAAGCAAAGGAAGCCTATCAATTGAGTATGTTAGAAACCATATTTGATTTAGAGGCAATCCGCGAAGTATTAGGTTTTGTAAAGTGGGGATTCGCAGGGCATTCTACCGGAGGAATGCTGGGAGTGATTTATGGAATCTATTTTTCAAGAAGTCTGGAATTTAACGTAATTGTTGGGGCAGCTGCGAGAGAATATACGACATTCTCCAAGGAAAGCATCTATCATTCAGAACACCGAGATTATCAAAGAATGCAGGATTTAAATGAGATGTTGAAAAGACCGGATTTGTCTGTAGAAAAAAGAAATGAACTAAAGGCTGAACGAATCAAGTTTTCATTATTTGCCCCCGAAAGATATGAAGAGATTTTTTCTCGAAATATTAGTAAAGGGATGTCTGCTATCCGAATGAATTTCTTTAGTAGGGAATTACAGATTTTTGACGTTACTAGAAAGCTGGCGTTTATATCTGCTCCCACTTTAATCATTTGTGGAAGATATGATGTCCAGTGTCCGTTAATGTACTCTGAGGAGATGCATGAGGGGATTCCTGCCTCAAAATTAGTTGTATTCGAAAATAGCAATCATTACCCATTTTTAGAAGAAGCGGAGCGGTTTGCTGAGGTCATGGATGTGTTTTTAAAAGAAATTGATCTTCAAGGATGAAAGATGTTAAGAGAAAAAGGGGGAAGAGGCATGCTAAAGCTTTTTGTCACCAGGCATGGGGAAACAGTTTGGAATACGGAAAAGAGATTGCAAGGTTGGAAGGACTCGGATTTAACCAAAAAGGGGGAAGTAAATGCGGAATCCTTGGGCTGTCGTCTAAAGGATATTGAGTTTACATCCATTTATTCGAGTCCCAGCATAAGAACGGTCAAAACGACTGAAATCATTAAGGGTGAGAGGGAGCAGGAAGTTTTCACAAATGAAAATCTCCGTGAAATCCACCTTGGGGAATGGGAAGGCCAGACTTACGATGTATTGGAAGAACAGCATCCTACTGAATTCCAGGCATTCTGGAATACGCCGCACTTATACACTTCAGATTCCGGAGAAAGCTTCTACCAGCTGCAAGAAAGAGTGCAGAGGTTTTTGAATCGCATTCAAACAGAGCACACCAGCGGGAATATCCTGGTTGTTACGCACTCTGTATTTATCAAAGCATTATTGACTCTTCTCAGAAATAAACCTATTGAGCAGCTATGGGATCCCCCGTTCATTCATGATACGAGTTTGACTGTCATTGAAATGCAGGATCGGGCTTGGGAAGTAAAAATAGAAGGGGATATCTCCCATCGGGATGAGCAGAATGCCAGGGTAGCAGAATCAGCAGGGAAGTGATTTATGAAAGGGAGGTCCTCCATGTCAAAAGGACTCATTCACCATATTGAATTGTATGTTTCTGATTTAAAGCGTTCTGTCGAGTTTTGGGGCTGGCTTCTAGAGGAGTTGGGCTATGAGGTTTTTCAATCATGGGAAAAAGGGCAGAGTTGGAAGTTGGATGAAACGTATATTGTATTTGTTCAAGCTGAAGAAAAGTATCTGGACATCCCTTACCACCGATGCCGTGTCGGACTGAATCATCTTGCTTTTCATGCGAGTTCGCGCCAGCATGTGGATGAGATTACACAAGCGTTAATGAGTAAGGGGGTAAAAATCCTGTATACGGACAAGCATCCCTTTGCAGGAGGGGATCAGTATTACGCTGTATTTTTTGAAGACCCGGATCGGATCAAGGTGGAGTTGGTAGCGCCATGACCTCTAATTTTAGGGGTCTTTTTTTGTTTGGTTTTTTCAAATGGGCTCGCTGGATTTTTCCATGGAAAGGATAGTTGAGCGGTTAGCGGCGAAAGTGCGGGGGTTGCAGTTGAAAGTTGAGGGGTTATCTCAGAAAGTTCAGCGGTTGAGGCGGAAAGTTGCGGGGTTAGAGCGAATAGTTGAGGGGTTAGTGCGAAAAGAGCAGGGGTTCATCCAAGAAAGTGCGCCGGTCAAAGCCAAAAGTGGATTATCACGCCACAGAACTACAGAGAGGAAGCACAAGAACCGTCCCCGTGATTCCCAAAACACAAAATTTTTATAACTTTTGGAATATTTAGGGTATAAAAAGGATTTTTTTGGTAGGATAAAGGAGCCTAGTAATTTTAAACACCAATTAAGGAGGGATGTACTTGCTAAAGGTAAACAATGTAACGAAGTTTTTCCATAAAAACAATAAGTCTTTTTGTGCTGTAGATAGTCTTGATTTACATATTTCACCTGGTGAAATCTATGCATTTCTTGGTCCGAATGGGGCGGGCAAAACGACGACAATTAAAATCATTGCCGGCCTGGTTCAAGCAGATAAAGGAAATGTATTGATTAATGGTCAGGATACCGCAACACATAAGAAACACTTGAATGAAATTGGTGCAGTATTAGAGGGCAATCGGAATTTGTATTGGAGAATGACACCGATTGAAAATTTATGCTACTTTGGCGGCTTAAAAGGAATGAGGTCAAAAGAGGCACAAACATACGGAAGACAGCTGCTAACCAGATTTGGACTAGAAAATAAGATAGAAACAACTGTTCAGCAATTGAGTCGCGGTATGCAGCAAAAAGTGGCGATTTGTGCAGCGTTGATACATAAACCAAAACTGCTTCTTTTAGATGAACCGACGCTAGGGCTGGATTTTGAAGCCTCTGAAAAAATCAAGGAGCTAATTTTGGAGATTGCCAGAACAGGGGTGAGTATATTGCTGACGACTCATCAGCTGGATGTGGCCCAGGAATTGGCCGATCGAGTGGGGATCATTAGAGGTGGGAAGCTTGTTTTGGAAGGAATCACAAATGAAATCCTCCAGCAATATACGAAAAATGAGTACACCGTGACGGTAGGAAATACCGTATCAGCTGAAACAAAGCAATTCCTGTTAGAAAAAGGAGCCGTGTTCCATAACGACTCTTCCTTTAAAATATCATTTAAACAAAAAACAGAAATCTATGAAATTATTGCATTGCTGCATCCAAATCCAATCATCAACATTGCGCTCGCAGAAGGAAGTTTAACAGATGTCTTTAAAGAAATGATAACCGTTTAGGAAAGGGGTGAGGTCTTTGATCATTACTACATTCATCGCGGAATTCAAAAAAGAGTGGATTGACATGAAACGGTATCCTATTGAATGGGTCAGTTCATTGATTCTCTTGATCGTCATTTTCTATGGAATATTTTTAGGGGCAAGCTATATCAGCGGTAAGATGATTCAAGGAGAAAATCTATCTTATACTATTGTAAGCTACGCCCAGTACACTTTACTGATGGGGCCTATTTATTTGATGGGGCTTGGGATTGTGAGAGAAGCTCAACATGGGACATTGGAACAGCTCTTTTTAGCTCCTGTCGGTATTAGTTCTATATTAATTATAAGATCAGTTGTGACATTCTTTTATCAAATCATTATGATGTTAGTCATATTGGAAGTGATCATGTTATTGACAGGTAAACATCTGAATATGAGTTTTGCCATTATCATTCCTCTTATTACAACCTATCTAACATCGATCGGTATAGGATTTCTGATTACAAGTATTGCGGTTGTATCAAAACGAATCTCACAATTTCTTGATTTACTGCAGTTTGTGTTCCTTTTCTTAGTGATGATTCCATTCACAGATTTTAAAGGACCATTTCAATGGATCGCAATCCTCGTCCCGTATGCACCATCCAGTGGTTGGCTGCGGGATGTGATGATTCACAATCGAATGGGAACCCCATTAATCGTGATGGTAGGCGGTATACTTAACGGCATCCTTTGGTTATCCCTAGGACTATTCATATTCAAAAGATGTGTAAAAGTGGCTAAAAGAAGAGCTACGTTGTCCCATTATTAATTACATTAAGGTAAGAGTAGTGTTTAGCAAGGATAAGTGCATATTTCTAGTCCAGCATATAAGCCAATGATAAGGAAAATTATTCCTCTTCATTGGTTTTTTTCATCACATGAAAAGTTAGGCTGTTAACGGCAAAAGTGCCTCGGTTGCAGCGGAAAGTTGAGGGGTTAGCACGAAAAGTGCAGCAGTCAACCCTGGAAGTGCACCGGTTACCGCCAAAAGTGCCGAGATAGCCTCCAGCCGACCATTGATAAAAAAACAAATTTTCTTGCGAATTATTCGGTGAACCCACCGTTGTACATAATGAAGAGCTTTTCAAAAACAAAAGGAGAAAAGAAAATGGCCGTTTCTAATCGGAATTTTATTAAGCGTTTGAAAAAGCAAAAGGAAGATGCATTGGAATATGTGATTGATGTGTATATGCCTTATGTGAAGGCGATTACCATGAGAATTTTGCAGCCCATTGGCCAGCGGGATATGGTGGATGACTGCATCAATGAGGTGTTTTTGGAGGTTTGGAAAAACAGTCATCAATTCAACGGAGAAGTAGAAGATTTCAAGAAGTGGATAGGTGTGATTACGAAGTATCGAGCCATTGATTTTTACCGCGTCTATGAGAAGCAGGCAGCGCGGGAAGAAGAGTTGGATGAAGTCGAATCTATAGCAGACAACAGGCATAATGATTTGCTCGAGAGGGAGAAAAGGAATGAACTGCTGTTCGAGTTAAGCAAATTGGATGAAGTGGATCGGGAAATTTTTATGATGAAATACTATGTAGGACTTTCGAATGGAGAGATTGCAGAGTCGCTGCAGTTAACGAAATCAGCGGTCGATAATCGATTGTACCGTGGCAAGAAGAAGTTGGCGAGAACGATTCAATTGAAGGAGGGGTTTACCATATGAGCGAGGTTAAGAAATTAGTGGATATTTCAATAGATGACATTGAACCGGTGGCGGTCAGTGAATTAGAGAAGAGGCGCGTGAAGCAGCACGTTCTTGGGAGAAAGAAGAAGCGAAAACCTTATCAGGGCATTGCGGCTGCGGCAGTGATTGTCATCGGTGCCGGGATTGCAGGAAGTTTTGCAGCTCCATCCCTCGCCACGCAGATTCCGATCATCCACAATATAATGAGCTACTTTACGGAGGAAGATTCTTATAACGAGAACTTTGCCAAAGTGGCAGCTGACATTTCTCAAACTCAAACGAGCAACGGAGTGTCGGTCATGATTGAAGATGCTGCATTTGATGGTTCATCGATTACGGTTTCCTATGCCATTCAAACGGACAAAGAGCTTGGGGAAACCCCCTATTTAAAGGTTCCCTTCGATGTTAAGGGCTCTGATGGAATGGGAAGTTCTGGCCGGATTGAAAAAATTAACGAAAATACTTATGTTGGTACGGAAAAAATAACGCCACATTTTAAAGGAAAAACTCCTGATAGCCTGGTCATGAGATGGGAGCCTAAGGCATTTGTTAATATGAAAACAAATGAATCTGTTAAGGGCGATTGGAAATTTGCTTTTAACGTTCGTTCGTTAGAAAACAAGAAAGTGGTTGTGAACCAAACTACTGAAGCAAATGGCGTCTCGGTCTTGATTCAGTCGCTTGAAACCAATGATCTATCAACGATTATCCATTACAGCCGCTACGTCGATGACAAAGCGATCCTTGAGAAGTGGCCGGATGTTTCAGTAGAAATCAAATCGGCTGTCGATGATCTGGGGAATTCCTATAAAGTGGACAGCAACGGTGGCATCAGCCGTGACAACGGTATTTCGTTTGATGGAAGCAGTACGATCAAGTCTGTCGATCCAAAGGCGAAGTCGCTAATTGTGGTCCCCGTCATCTACTTCTCTAAAGGTTCTGGTGATGGCCTTGAAACGAAAGAGATGGATCCGATTCAAATTGAGTTGAAATAGTTTTTAAAGGGCCTGCCTTTCGGTGCGAAATGTGTAATTTCGCATCGGAGGGTAGGTTTTTGTTTTCTATAAAAGGGAAGTTGAGCGGTTAGCGGCGAAAGTGCGGCGGTTGAGGCTGAAAGTTGAGGGGTTATCTCGAAAAGTTGAGCGGTCAACCATGAAAGTGCACTGGTAACCACCAAAAGTGTCGAGATAGCCGCCCGCACCTCAAAGTGAGGAAGCACAAGAACCGTCCACGCGCTTTCTTTTTGTTGCAAATACAACAAAAATGAGTTATATTCAAATTAAAATTGTTGCATTTACAACAATAACGGTAATAGGAGGTCGTGATGATGGAGATTCTTCGTGAAATCGGAATGATTGCCAGGGCTTTGGATTCTATCAGCAACATTGAATTTAAAGAGTATGACCTGACAAAAGGGCAGTATTTGTACCTTGTGCGGATATGTGAAAACCCAGGAATCATTCAGGAAAAGCTGGCTGAATTGATAAAAGTGGACCGTACAACGGCTGCCCGCGCGATAAAAAAGCTTGAGATAAATGGGTTTATTGAAAAGGTAAATGATGAATACAACCAAAAGATTAAAAAGCTTTTTCCGACAGAGAAAGGGAAGAATGTATACCCATTTATAAAAAGAGAGAATGATTACTCCAATCGTGTCGCGTTAGATGGATTTTCTGAAGAAGAAGCGAATACCCTTTTTCAGCTTCTTCAAAGAGTAAGGGAAAATGTTGAAGTCGATTGGGAACTCGTGAAAAAAGGTAATAAAAGAAATTATTAAAAAGGAGCGCATAATACAATGGCCATGAGCATAAAAAAGTGTACGATAGAAGATTTGCCGATTCTTCAAAAGATTGGTTATGAAACGTTCAATGAAACTTTTAAGAATCAAAACTCGCCCGAAAATATGAAGGTGTATTTAGAGAAAGCATTTAACATGGAACAAGTGAAAAAAGAATTATCAAATCGTTCATCTGAATTCTATTTTGTAGTTTCTAATGGTGAAATAGCCGGGTATTTAAAGCTGAACACCAATGAGGCGCAATCGGAGTCAATGGGGGAAGAATCACTCGAAATCGAGAGGATTTATATAAAAAAGGAATTTCAAAAACACGGTCTTGGCAAATTCCTGTTTAATAAAGCGATGGAAATTGCGATGGATAGTAAGAAACAGAACATCTGGCTGGGCGTGTGGGAAAAGAATAAAAATGCAATTGCTTTCTATAAAAAGATGGGGTTTGAGCAGACGGACACCCACTCGTTTTATATGGGGGATGAAGAACAAACCGATTTAATTATGGTGAAATCACTTCATTAAATATTGAATAAGTGCTTGTCCCTGGTAGAGGGGCAGGCGTTTTTCTGGGGGTTGTTGATTTCCATATTTAGGTTAGTTGAGCGGTTGTCAGCCAAAGTACGGCGGTTGAACCTGAAAGTTGAGGGGTTACGGCGAAAAGTTGAGCGGTTGACGTCGAAAGTGCGGGGGTCTTGGCAGAAAGTTGAGGGGTTACCGCGAAAAGTGCGGCGGTCAGCAGGGAAAGTGCACCGGTAAAAGCCAAAAGTGTCAGGGGAATTCTCTACTGAAGGTAGGAATACAGGTGGTGGATTGATGAGATTATTTAGTGCTTTCCGAATTTCTTTAAAAACTGTTCTTGTCCGCCAACAGCTTGTACAATCACCTTTTTAAGGCTTTGATCAAGCGAATTAATGATAGTATGAGAACGCTTATTAAACAGATAGTTGTTGGTGAATTTCATAGTAAATAGTGTGACTTCCTTTCCAGTGTTAGGGGCGATGATTGTTACTTTCTTAAAATCATTATCGAAAGTTAGGAGATTTGCAGCATTCATAGCAGCAGCTCCAGCTATGAATGCATCATTTGATTGCAGGGGAATGGACTTTGCAAAGTTCAATCCAGTTTCGAGAGAGGAAAAGGCAGGAGCGGTGAGATTGAATAGCCTAGATAGAATCAGGTCTTCTAAATGTTTAATTGATTTTTTATTGTAGTATCTTAATAGCTTGGGATTTTTATGATTTTTTACAACTTTAGCAATGAAAGTACCCCGTATTTCGTCTTTCTTATTGTTATACTCATGCCTACTGGGAGTATGATGAGATAACCAATCCCTATGTTTCTGACTGTTTAGCCAATCTTCAAATTGTTCTTCTGTATAAATGCCTCGTGCTAGGACATCAACTGCTTCAGAAAGAAAGATTTCATTGATAAATAGTTTCGCTTTCTGCTGGATGAGATAGAGGGTGTGTATAACTGTGGAGAGGTGATAGGAATGAGAAGGGTTAATAAAGGCTATAAGATAATTGGTATCCATAAAAAAAGCATCCTCGGAATAATCTCTTCCAGGGACGCAATAGTCTTCAAGGTAGTGTATAGTCATGATTCTTTCCCTCTGACTTCCCGGCAGATTTGATCAGAATGTTCACCAATATTAACAGATCCGATAGACTTTGAAAGAAATTTAAGTTGTTCATCGAAGGAAAGTTCCTCTTCTGATTTTATCAATGGAGTTTGTGTCGGCATCGCTTGATCATCCTCCTTGTTCATCTTTACACCCCCTTACAATAAGAATTCCCAAAATTCCTTATTATAAAAGGTATGTACTGAATATATCTCTATTCTATAAAATAAGAGTTTAGTTTACAACTATTTCCTATTGTTGGGGTTTATTCAGTTAATCAGGTCCTGAATGGAATAAATCATGTGTGTAATTTCCATAAAAAGGTTAGTTGAGGGGTTAGCGGTGAAAGTACGGGGGTTGCGGCTGAAAGTTGCGGGGTTATCTCAAAAAGTTGAGCGGTTGACGTCGAAAGTGCAGGGGTCCAGGCAAAGAGTTGAGCGGTCAGCCGCAAAAGTTGCGGGATAAACGTCAAAAGTGTCGAGATAGCGCTCCACTTTAAAAGAACAAACACAGAAAAGGAAGCACCAGAACCGTCCCGGTGCTTCCCGGACAGATGCTTCAGCAGCACTCAGTTTTCTTACTATCTTCTGCTTTAATATCTTCTTTTACTTCTTCAATTTTCACATTGCAGCAAGAGCTTTCTTTCTTTTGAAATATGCTTTTTAAAATACTCATCTTAAAACCCTCCTAATTAAATGATGTAGAATAAAAATCCTGATAATGTTGACATCGTAAAGACGGAGCCGACGAATGCAAAGACTAGTTTTTTCTTGAAGATGCTGTTTAATAAAGTCAGTTCTGGCAGACTGGCACCGGCGGAACTGATCATCAGGGCCATGACAGGACCCAATGCCATTCCCTTGGCAATCATGATCTGCGAGATCGGAATCATGGTAGAAAGTCTGATGTAAAGCGGGATTCCGATGATTGCAGCGATCGGTACAAGCCACCACTTATCACCTCCCATAAATGTTGAGATCCAGCTGGTCGGAACGGCTCCGTGGATGAATGCGCCGATGAATGCCCCGATCAGCAAATAGGGATAGACGCTTTTCATTAGTTGAAGCGTTTCTAGCAAAGCGGCTTTCAGCTGGAACTTTTTAATCGGTTCTTCATAGCCTTTGACGACCACATTTTTGATCTGTTCTTCAAAGCCGAACTCTTCCAGTGCAAAGCCGATGATCACGGAAAGGATGGACGTGATTACTGTATATGCGGCTGCGACTTTAACCCCGAGTACAGCTGCCATAAGTGTGATGATGGTCGGATCCAGCACAGGTGATGAGAATAAGAAGATCATGACGATGCCAAACCGGATTTTCTTGTTGAGCAGATTCACGACGACTGGGATGGTGGAGCATGAGCAGAATGGCGTGATAAAGGCAAATCCTAAAGCGACAAGTGCACTTACCAACGGATGGCTCTTTCCCATCAGACGCTCCATTTTTTCATAAGGGATCAATCCTTGGAAAAGATTGATGAGAAAAGATATACCAACAAACAAAACCGTCAATTCTATAGCGATTGATAAAAAACTATGAAATACTTCAGACCACATCGTCAATTCCCCCTAATAGTTAAAATTCACAGCATACTTTTTCGATTTTAAAATCACAGCAATCAGGCTTTGCAGCAGCGGCTCTTTGGCGTTTTAAGTCCTTCTTGAAGCGGATTGCTGCGATTTCCATCTCCAACATCTCTCTTTTCATTTCATAAAAAGCTTTCAATTCCATTTCAGTAAAATACATCGTGAACACTCCTTTTTTATTTGCAATTTGCAAGTATTAATTTTTATTTTAAGAGCAAACTGAATTTGCTCTTAAAGTAGTGGTTTACAACAAACAGTTGACTTAGCCATAGCACCGTTGAGAAGGTGGATTGATTTAATCACCATATCCCGTTCAAACTCGCTCATATTGGAAAAGACCTCGTTTAGGTATTCGTTCATGTCCGCATCGATTTTCGCAGCAACATACTTTCCTTCTGTGGTGAGGGAGAGCTGATAAACACGTCGATCCTCAGGAAGCGGGGATTTTTTGACTAGCCCCATTTTGACCAGGGTCTGGATTTGCCTGCTGAAGGTTGTGATATCCACTGCAATCGTATCTGCCACTTGTTGCATCGAAGGCTTATCATTCCGCAGTATTTCATAAAGGATATGGCTTTGCACCATGGAGATTTCTGTTCCGCCAACCTGGCAGCAGTTCTTATTCAAAAGACCAAAGCGCCTAGTCATTACTTGAAACATTTCTCTGAGATTTTCCATTATTTTCACCTCTTGATTTATTTATACGCTTATTATTTGCGAATTGCAACTTATTTTTATTGCGAAATGCAAATATTTTTTGAAAAAAAATAACCCTCTACTCCCTTATTAAAATAAGAGGGGGAGAGGGGCTGCGTTATTGAGACTTAGTTTGATTTTTCCATGACAGCAAAATAGTTTCCTTCATCATCCGAGAAATTGAATACTTTGCCTGATGGCATGGTGACCATTTCGCCAACGGTTACCTGTTTGTTTGATAAATCGCTGTGAAGCTGATCCAGGTTGTTAGAGAAGAACATTAAAGATGGTGTGCCAAGATTCAACTCAGGCGACATTTTTGCAATGAATTCTTTGTTGTGCAAAATGATACTCGTTTCAGCACTTGCCGATGGCGCCACCTCGATCCTTCTCAATCCTTGGCCATTGTCTTCTTCTGAAACCTTAGTGAATCCCAATTTCTCAGTCCAAAATTCTACAGCCTTATCCTGATTGTTGACGTACACCATGATCTGCCCGACCTTATGAATCATTCTCATTCCCCCATTTTAGGTAGTCATTTCACCTATCACTATTCTACAAGGGAGATGGGTTTCCTTTTTTAGGTGCTAGAAATTAGTGCAGAAAGATACAAAAGCTCTTTTAATTTGCCGGCTGCGCCGGATAGTTGGCAAGGAGGGATGGGTTTTGGGAGTGGGGAGAAGGTTTGAACGCGAGGCTTTGATTTTCCGATAAAAGGGAAGTTGAGCGGTGGGCAGCGAAAGTTCGGCGGTTGTAGCAGAAAGTTGCGGGGTTAGCTCAAAAAGTTGAGCGGTTGGCGGCGAAAGTGCGGTGGTCGGGGCAAAAAGTTGAGCGGTCAGCCGAGAAAGTTGCGGGATAAACGCTAAAAGTGGGGAGCAGCCACCAATACCAAGCAGGCCCCCGCGTATTTTTCCACCTCTTTTTCCCATCTTGACACCCAAATTTTTCTAATAGATGATGAATGTAATAAAAGGATGTGAGAATTCTATGAATCTGCAAAATCATCATTATTATTTTCTCGCTTTAAGAAAGGCATATAGAAACTTTGACAATCATAGCGAAATTCAGGTTTCGATGAATAAGTTGATGGATATTTTCTTTTGTACGCAAAAAAACGCCAAAATCATTGTGAAGAAATTGGTGGATGAGGGGTTTATGGAGTTCCGGCCAGGCAAGGGGCGCGGCAACTTATCTACGATTCTATTCTTGGAGTCGCTGCAATCGAGCCTGCTTAAACAGGTGGAATCTCTTATTGATCATCAGGAATTGACGTTAGCGTTGGAGCTGGTGAAGGAATTCGGCTCAGGGACGGCTGTTGAAGATTATGTCCACAGCTGGATTCGCGACTATTTTGGCTATCAAAGAATCCAGTCTTCCGAAGATGAGTTGGAAGTGCTGCGGTTTCCCATCTTCAGGCCTATCACCACATTTGATCCCACTAGAGTGTTCTTTGATTTGGATGCGCATCTTGCAAGTCAGGTGTTCAGTACCCTCGTTCAATACAACCACGAGACGGAGGCATTTGCACCGGCCCTGGCTCATCACTGGGAAAGCAATGATTCGAAAACACGCTGGTCATTTTATTTGCGGAAAAAAATACAGTTTCATAATGGGAAAGAATTGACTGCTGAGGTGGTGAAAGCTTCACTGGAACGGGTGAAAAACTCTCCCCACAGGTGGCTGGTCCAAGATGTTTCAGAGATTGAAGTGGAATCAAAACACACAGTGAGTATTGAGTTGAATCGCCCTAATCACTTGTTTTTGCAGTATGTGGCAGCTGTGCCGATGTCGATTGTACATCCTTCTGATTTTGATGGTGAAATCAAATGCCCTGCTGGCACGGGACCATTTGAATTTGAAAAAGCCGAGGCTGATTCCTGCACGCTGACGGCTTTTGAAAATTACTACGGATTCATGCCGCATTTGGATCGAATCGAAATTATAAGGCTTACTGAGGATATGCAGGAAAATAGAATGGAAGAGTCAAAGATTTTCTTGAATACGGATGAGACAAATGCACTCCCTTCAAAAGAGTGGAAGAATCGGTCTTCTATTTTTTCCGGCACCAATGTCCTTCTTTTGAATGCTTCCAAAAAAGGTCCCTTGGCAAACGAAGAGTTCAGGCAGACCATTCAAAGGATGATTAATAGGGAAGAATTTTTAAAAATCGGCCATTCGAGAACGGGGCCTGCTTATGGGTTTAATGTAACTGATCGAAGCAAGGCAGCTTCAGCAATGGCAAAAGCAATTGTCCCTCTTGATGAAAAAATCACCTTAACACTGATCACTTACAAAAGGCATGAGGCAGACGCCAACATTTTGAAAAAAATGCTTGAAGATTTCGGAGTGCAGCTTGTCGTGAAGATTATGGATTGGGATCAGATTCTTTCCAAAGAAGTCCTGCTTGAAGCGGACTTTGTCATGTTTGAGGGAACTCCTAATGAAGGGTTGGTATCGATCTTTGAACTCTTACTTTTTGAAGATGGATTCATCTACCCGTTAATGACAGATGATTGGAAAGAAAAAGTGGCTGCCTATGTGAACCGGATCAAGGAGGAAGCGGAGCAACAGCGGAGAATCGAGATGTATGGAGAACTGGAAAATGCTTTGGTCGAGTCAGGCGTGCTCATTTTTCTGGTCCACAAACAGCTGGACATTTCCTATGACTACGCATTGGAGGGAGTCAAAATCACTCCTAGGATGTGGGTGGATTTTGGAGAGTTGTGGTATAAGAGTTCCTCTATTTAATTTTACAAATTAATTCATGGGGTGAAGTGATGAAAGACAAAGTAAAAGAAACGTTCAATCAACTTGCTAAGGTATACGAAAACAGTGTGGACACTGACAGCTTATATAATAGCCAATATGAGAGACCAACAATGCTAGAGCAGATACCTGAAGATTTAAGCGGTAAAAATGTTTTAGACGCCGGGTGTGCGGCTGGATGGTATACCAGACAGTTAGTCCTTAAAGGAGCAAGTGTTACAGCAGCGGATATTAGCCCTGAGATGATTAATTCTTCAAAAAAGCGCATTGGGGAAACGGCTAAGGTTATTTGTTTAGATTTAAGTGAGAAACTACCTTTTGATGATAACTCATTCGATTTTATTTTAAGTTCACTTACATTGCATTACATAAAAGATTGGGATAAAACCTTTAGTGAATTCCAAAGGATATTGAAGCCAGGAGGTACCCTGTTGTTTTCGGTGCACCATCCTATGACAGATATAAAATTACTCCAGGAACCTGGCTATTTCTCAACGGAATTAATAATTGATCAGTGGAATAAAGAAGGTAAATTATATAAAGTTCCTTTTTACAGAAGACCTCTAAGTACCATTTTAAACACTACACTTAGCTATTTTTCTATTAAAAAAGTTATTGAGCCGCAGCCTACAGCTGCATTTAAAGAAATAGACCCTGAAGGTTATGAACGGCTTATGAAAAGTCCACAATTTTTAATCATTAATGCAGTTAAATGATTTTATATAAAATAATCCGTATACTCAAAGCTTTTGTAATGGTAAGCAGTCCATCTAATGAGGAGAAAAAATAGTAATTAAGCTCAAGGGGGATTAAATTGATTACCGAAACTAAAGGAACTTTACGATTAATCAGAACGTCTCAATATATAAATGGATTTAGAAAATTTAAAGTATATTTGGATAACAAGCGTATCAGTGATATACGAGATGGTGAAGAAATTGTAGTACCAATCGAAAACGGAAAACATGATTTGTATATATCGATTGATTGGACTAAAAGTAAAAGGATTGAATTTGAAATTAATGAAGAGGAAGAGGTTCAACTATTGTGTGGTTCTCCAATCAGGGGAAAAAAGTTTTTGATTCCCTTCTTACCCTTGATAGGGTCTTTTGTTCCGAAATGGTTCTTATTCGTTAAAAAGTTGTAAGAAGAGAATTGTAGGCTTTATCGATAAAGTGTTTTTTTATAGAAAGGAGGCAGAATCATGGGAGATTTTATTTTTCAGCTGGGGATGATTCTTGCCATTGTGGTCATCGCCACGTATGTCTTTAAGGTATTCCGCAGCAAGTGAATTATTTGAAACTTTTTCCTTTTTGGCTCGTAGTATAAGTTATACGGGAGGGATTTTCATGTTTGAACAAATAAATGAGAGGCTTGTTGATGTGAAACAAGACTTGCGGAAAAAAGAGAAAGCGGAAGTGCAGCTGAAGGATTATCAGAAGGAATTGAAAACGATGGAGCAGACGATTTCTCGACTGAGAAAACAGTTTGAATCGGAGAAAAAGGATGTTGAGAAGCTGGAGCGCGTCAGCCTGACAAACCTATTTGCCACATTGTCCGGCAAGAAGGATGAGAAATTATCTACTGAACAGCAGGAAATGATTGTCGCCCAGCATAAGCTGGAAGAAGCGGAGAAAACGAAGAAAGACATTCAAGCCGCCATGCAGGAACTCAATTTTAAACTGACCAGTTTGGAGAATGTGGAGGATGAGTACCGCCAGCTTCTTTTCGAAAAGGAACAGATGGTTACATCGAGCTTCTCGCCATCAGCTGAAAAAGTATTGAATATCAGTGAGCAGGAAGGGAACCTGAAGGCAACCATCACCGAGCTGGATGAGGCAATTACAGCTGGCTGGCACGTGGAGAACAGGCTCGAGCAGGCCATCAGATCGCTTGAGAAAGCTGAGAACTGGGGAACATGGGATATGTTTGGCGGCGGGATGATCTCAAGTATGGCCAAACACGATAATATCGACAAGGCAGAAGACCATCTTCATCAGGCACAAAGGAGCATGCGCACATTTCAAAAGGAATTGCTCGATGTCGAAGAAACAGCCCAACTGGAAGTAGGCATTTCCGGAATGCTGAAATTTGCCGATTTCTTCTTCGACGGATTCATCGCAGACTTCATGGTTCAGGGGAAAATCCAGGACTCATTGGATCAGGCGAGAAGCCAGCTGGATTCAGTTCTAGAAATCACAGACAGATTGAAGGATCAAAAGGAAGAAAAAGAGCGTGAGTTAAAATCAGTCCAAACACAAAAACGTGAGCTGATCGAAAGCTTGTAGACGACGGAGGTAATTATTTGCAACAGTATACGGGTTTCTTTATCATGCTGGCACTGATTTTAATCGTCATCATCCTTAACAGATACTTATACATATGGGCAAAGGCTGTCATCGTCGCGTATTATGCGGTCGTTTCCTATGTGTTCATCACAGTGAAAAACAAAATTGATACACAATATGAAAATGTTCTTCCAGTCCCGGATGCATACTGGGATAAGAATTCCGGGTGGGTGGACAAAATAGCGGACTTCCTTTTCTGGCCGCTGCTCGGCATTCTCCTCTTCATCTACTATAAATGGTTTACAAGTGTGTACAGCAAGAGAGCGAAAATATTAGTTCTGCTGAGTTTGATCCCAGTGGGCGCCATATTCCTGTTCCTAACGTTTATGTTTGTATTTGCTTACGGGTATCGACCTTAAACACGAAATGATAACATCCAATGGTATTTTCATAGGCTAGTTGAACGGAGAATCTAAAGGGGGTGAATGCAAATGACCATGATCGGCTATTTTTTCTGGGGATTCGTCTTGGTTCTTGTCGCAGCAGCACTCCTTATTCGTATGTTTAAAAAAGATATGGCCCCTCCAACCAAATCCGACAGCCAGGAGAGGGCAGAGGCGGAGGCGCTCAATCATAATAATCAGGATTCAGTTCCACCGTTTATGTAGAATAAAGGGTTAAGTTTTGATTAAGGAGTGTTCTTTTTGAAAAAAACATATAGCATATGGTCCCTAGGATTGGTTTCAATCGGATTATTTTTCATGATTGAGCCATTTTCACCGTTAAATGTACCATTCATCACAAACTGGTATGGAGCCATGGCGGGAGCAATCATCTATATAGTAGGATTCCTATTATCCATCGCTGCTATTATTGGGAAGGAAAAAGGAGTTTTAAAATACATCTCGCTTTTATCAATGGGGATCGCGATATTCTGCTGCTTGTCGTTGATTTCCTTTATAGGAACTGTATAGGTAGAGACTGCTGTTGGAGTGGTCTTTTTTTTTTCGATAAAAAGCGATCAGCCCCTCGAGTCATAAGCCGTACCTCTACGGAAATCAGGATTTCCTCCGAGTCCCGACTTATGCATGGAAGGGCTATCAGAGCGCTTCCGCTTTTCTAAGTGACAGGGACTTCCCGATTTTTTATGAATTTCTTTGAAATTGGAAACTTTTTGCAGGATGATACGTCTCACAAGTAAGGGGGATTAAAATGAAAACACTTGGTGTAATAGGCGGACTTTTAGGAATTATTTTATCAGTGTTTTGTATGTTGTTTGCGATTGTAGATGATTCATATACTTTTGGGAATATTGGACTGTTAGGTGTGCTTGCTGGAATCATTGCAGTGATCGTTTCCTTTAGGAATAGGAGGTCTTCTGGGATTTGGCTGCTAGTCACAGCGGGAATGGGGATTATCGGGTTGGCGATCTTTTATACTTTGCCGGCGGTGCTTCAGGTGATTGCTGGAATAGTAATGATTAAGAGAAATGGAAAATTGACTATGTGAATAAGTAAGCAGGTCATACGACTTAAATCAAAGGAGTGAAAGAATGTCTGAAGTTGATTATGAGAAGCAACAGATGAAAAAGCTGACCAATTATATCTATGTTTCACTTTCAGCACTATTTACATTTAGTTTTTTGATTATGAGCACAGTGATTTTATATTTTCCGATGGTCGGAATTTTAGATTTTCCGTATTTTCCGTCCAAAGCTGCTATTGCATCATTTTTCCTTGCCTTTATATTTTCTTTATTAGCGTTAAGGAGACTGCCTGGAAAAATTTTGTTAGTATTTAATATTTGTTTGATGCTTTTTATGATCTTTTATGGTCCATGAATATAGCAGCAATTTATTATATGGAGGATCCTGCGTTTTTGGGGGTCCTTTTTTATGTACATGTGGGCAAAAACCAGAGATTTATTTCTTGTAAATGAGTAGTTGAGCGGTTTGAGCAGAAAGTTGAGCGGTCGGGCAGGAAAGTTGAGTGGTTTGGACTTCTGTCAATAAAGTAGACACTTATATTCCAGGTAAAGGCGTACTTTTTTCCTTCCGCACTTCGTTTTCACTCCGCTTGGAGGCCTCTGCCTGAAGGAACCATTTGTGAAACAATGGTTCCTTCAGGCAGAGGGCAATTTCTCCTCAGTGGCGTTTAAACGCTGTGCCTCTTTATACGCCTTTTCATATTCAATCGGTGTGGCGTATTCTAATGTCGAGTGGATTCTTTTATGATTATAAAACCGAATATAAAACTGGATGGCCCCGATGGCTTCTGCTTTTGTCTTAAACACAAACTTGTACAAATATTCTTTCTTAAGGGAGGCGAAAAACGATTCTACACAAGCGTTATCATAAGGGGTTGATTTCCTACTCATACTGATGGTCGCTTTGGCATCCTCCAAGGCTTCAATATATTTTTTTGAACAGTACACACTCCCCCGGTCCGAATGGTGGATCCATCCCTCAGCGGGCTGGCGAATTTCAAGGGCTTCTTTTAATGCTTTTAACGGCAATTCAGCGTCCATGCGGTCACCAATGCTATAGCTAATTACCTTGCGGGAAAACAGGTCTAAAACTGGATTTAAATAAATAAATCCCTCCCCTGTATGAATATAGGTGATATCCGTTGCCCAAACACGGTTGGGTTCTTCAGGCTTAAATTGTCGGTTCAACTCATTTTTGAACACAAGCTGCTGGTGATCTGAATCCGTAGTCTGAATGTATCGTGTTGGCGGTGTCGCATATAAACCCATTTCTCTCATGCGGTTCGTCACCGTTTTAAGCGAGACTTGTAGGTGATCCACCTTAACCAATTTTCGATAGATCCTCGGACTTCCATACGTCCCCAGGTTGTCGTGGAAATGATAGCGAATTCGCTCGTCAATAAGACGTCTCCAGCGCTCTCTCTCTGTTTCCTCCTGATCCTGTCTTTTTTCCCAAGCATAATAGCCAGAAGTAGAAACCTCCAAAACTTCGCACATCTTCACAACCGTATGATCGTTTTTATTTTGAAAAATAAATTCGAACCTTACTTCTTTTCTTGCGTGAAGATGTGCATAGCCTTTTTTAAAATGGCGTTCTCCTCTTCCAGATCTAATTTCTTCGCCCTTTCAGCTTCGTACAATTCCTTGTATTCAGACGCAGTCAGATACTGGCTTTGTTTCTCTTTTTCTGCCTGATTTCGCTTTTTTCGATACGAAGCAAGCCATTTCTGAAGGGTACTATAGGAAATGTTGAGTTCTTTGCTTACATCCACGAGCTTCCGACCATCTAAATCGATTAATTTACACACATATTCTTTAAATTCCGATGAGAACTTTCTCTGATCTTTCGCCATGCTTATACACGCCCTTTTTGTAGTTGTATAGATTTAAACATGACGCCACTACCAGTGTCCACTTTTTATACTAACTTCAGGTTAGCGTGAAAAGTTGAGCGGTTAAGGCAAAAAGTTCGCCGGTGAGCCTGGAAAGTTGGTAGTGGTCAGCGGCGAAAGTGCGGGGGTTAACCCTCAAAGTTCGGCGGTCGACCCCAAAAGTTGAGAGCAAAAAAATAGAAGCAGCCATTTCGGCTGCTTCTTTCTCAATATTTCACGGTAAATTGATACCCAGTGGCTTTCTTTGGAGGAAGTCTGTATTCTTTAAAGATTAATTCAAGATTTGCCGGTGCATCTGGCAACGCAGGTGAGATGACATAGGAATAAGAGGTGTGCGTATCGGTACCCCCGCCGCCTTCTTGCCTGCAATCATATTCAATTTCGCTACCTTCCACAGATAATTCATAAGAGATGTGCTCGCGTCGGTGGAATGGAATCTCGTCATCTGATTTCATTCGATCAATGGCCATATGGACTACGCTGGCATTCTGATATTGCCGAATAAATGTGAGGGTATAAAAGAGCTCACCATTTTCAAAGGACTGCATGACCGGAATGTTCTTAATGAATCCTTCTGGCTCTACTGAAGGTTTATACACGTCTTCGTTTAGGAAATGAGAAAAGACGGAGTTTAAAAAATCTTCGTAGAAATGATATTTTTCAGCCCAAGACGCAATTTGCTCTTTATGAGGAAAACCAGGATCATCATCTGAACGAACTTTTCGTTCATGAATCAGACGTACGATTTCTTCATCAATGGATTCAATTCGCTTGTCATAGTGATCGGTTGGTGGAGTGAAGCGCATTCTTTTGAACATAAAAACCTCCAGAAAGTTGTGGTTGTTCCTAGTTTAACATAATTTTCCACAAAGAGATAATACTCACCCTTGCATGAAAAATAATAAGTATTTATTGAAAAACAATAAATATAAATATAATATAGAGTCATTAAGAATTGTGAGGTGCGTTATGAAACGAGGGACTACGGTTTTTTTGAAGGCGGCATTGATTGTGATTGGCCTTCTTGTTTTGGGGTTGTGCATTTTTGCTTTGCCAAGGCTTGCGGGCTATTCGGCTGAAACATTTCCTGAATACGCGAGCTTAAGGTATCCGGTATTGATAGGAATGTATGTGACTGTGATCCCGTTTTTCATCGGGCTGTTCCAGGCTTGGCGGCTGCTGCAGTACATAGAGAAAAATGAGGCTTTTTCGAAATTAGCGGTCGGTTCGCTGGGGCTGATTAAAGTGTGTGCAGCTGTTATTGGGGCTATATATATCATTGGCATGGTAGTACTTTTTGTTCAGAATGCCCTTCATCCAGGGATTGCGCTGATGGGACTGGTCATAGTTTTTGCCACACTGGTCGTTTCGGTCTTTGCGGCGGTCCTGCAGGCGCTATTGAAAAATGCAATTGAGTTTAAAGAAGAAAATGAGTTGACGATCTGAGGTGGGAACATGGCGATTATCATTAATGTAGACGTGATGCTGGCGAAAAGGAAAATGAGTGTAACCGAGCTGTCTGAAAGGGTCGGCATCACGATGGCGAACCTGTCCATTTTGAAAAATGGCAAGGCAAAGGCGATTCGCTTTTCCACATTGGAAGGCATCTGCAAGGCGCTCGATTGCCAGCCGGGAGATATCCTGGAATACCGGGAAGACGAAGATTGATCGATGGGGGAAGAACAATGAGTGCTTTCCATCAGCTTGTGCGTTTTGGCTGGCAGCAGGCATTATCCTGTTTGTTTCCGGTTGTCATTTTCGCTTCCCTGGCGCTGACTAAAATCATCCCACTGCCACTGCTGCCTCGCTATGACTGGCTTCTGATTATTTGCCTGCTCATGCAGTGGGTCATGCTTCGGTCCGGCCTTGAAACGAAGGATGAACTGAAAGTAATCACTTTGTTTCACTTGATTGGCCTCGCATTGGAGCTGTTCAAGGTGCATATGGGTTCATGGGCATATCCCGACGAAGGATATACGAAATTTTTCGGCGTGCCTCTTTACAGTGGATTCATGTATGCAAGTGTGGCAAGCTACCTGTGCCAGGCGTGGAGAAGGCTGCGCGTCGAACTGGTTGACTGGCCGCCGTTTTGGGTCGCTGCTGCACTTGCTGCTGCGATTTACTTGAATTTTTTCGTCCATCATTTTTGGATCGATGTCCGGTGGTGGCTATCAGGGCTTGTTTTGATTGTTTTTTGGAATGCATGGGTCCGCTACGAAGTGGGAGGAAAAAGCTATCGTATGCCCATTGCCCTTTCATTTGTCCTGATCGGATTTTTCATTTGGGTGGCTGAAAATATCGCGACATTTTTCGGGGCATGGCAATACCCCAATCAACGGGATGCATGGAGCTTAGTCCATCTTGGAAAAGTAAGTTCTTGGCTGTTGCTCGTGATTGTCAGTTTCCTGATCGTGGCGACGCTGAAGCAGGTGAAAGGTGCTGTAGTTGAGAGTGAATTTAATGAGAAGATGGATGCCTGATCCCTGGTTGGGGTCGGGTTTTTGTTTTCTATAAAAAAGGACTTATCACTTGTCATACAGAAACAATTAGTAGATATAGAGATAATGAATACGGAGGGAATCGGAATGAAAACAATCGGTCTAATCGGCGGGATGAGCTGGGAATCTTCTGTTGAATACTATCGGGTGATCAATGAAGAAGTGAAAAATAGATTAGGAGGATTGCATTCCGCGAAGAGCATTATGTACAGCGTCGACTTTGAGGAGATTGAACGCTGCCAATCGGAAGGGAATTGGGCGAAAGCAGGCGAAATCCTGGGAGACGCTGCGCATTCTTTGGAGAAGGCGGGTGCAGAATTTATTGTTATCTGCACTAATACGATGCATAAAGTTGTGGAAGATGTGGAACGGAAAATCGAGATTCCTATTTTACATATCGCGGACGCTACCGCGAAGAAAATTCTTAAAGCAGGAATTAAAACAGTGGCGCTGCTGGGGACGAAGTATACGATGGAGCAGGATTTCTATAAGTCACGGATCGCTGCGAGTGACATACAGGTGCTGGTGCCGAATGAGGAAGAACGGGAAGTGATTAATAAAATCATTTTTCAAGAGTTGTGTTTAGGGAAAATAGAGCCGTCCTCAAGAGATATTTTTAGAAGAATCATCATGGGGCTGATCGCCCAAGGAGCGGAAGGAATCATATTAGGGTGCACGGAAATCGGCCTCCTGGTCAAACCGGAAGATTCAGAGGTGAAGCTCTTTGATACCGTCGTCATCCATGCTGTTGAAGCTGTTGAGGCGGCATTTGAAAAATAAGGGATTTACAGAGCTGCAAACCAGCGAATAACAAATATGACCAGGGCTACTATGAAAAGTGCAGAACCATAAGTTCGAAACTTATCCTTGGTTTTGATAGCCTTCACAAGTACCATGGCTAATAAGATGATGAATAAAATAGCAACCGCTATTGGGATGATGAGAGTCTTATAGAATTGATGGGCGATGCCTAACAAAACGATGATGATGCAAATAATCGTACCAGGTTTCATGGAAGCACCTCTTTCAATGTTCGTTTATCAATTTACACCCATGGATGCGCAAATAGCCAATGTCCATACAATCAGCATAAAAGAAATGGTCAGCCAGAAAGTGTTTCCTGCAGTCTTCTGGTCATGTTTAATTTTTTTCATGATTTCAACTAGATTGATGCAAAAAATAATGGCCAAAATCGGCATTACAAATATGCCAATGAAAATAAATGCGATCAAAATACGTTCACCCCTTTGCTTAATTTTAGCATAATATTCCATTGTTAGAACTTAGAAATTCCTATGAAAAGTAAAGTTGAGCGGTTAATAGGGAAAGTGCTTGGGTTCCAAGGAAAAGTTGAGCGGTTAAGTTGGAAAGTGCGGCGGTTGCCCCCGAAAGTTGCGGGGTAAAATCAAAAAGTGGAGCGCAAAATCTGCCCAAGAGAGCTAAAAACTCAATTTGACACTTTTGGAATAAATAGGTATTATTGAATCAGCTACTTTGTTAAGCAAGGTAGCTGTTTTTATAACATCTATCTTGTTTTACAAGGTAGTCGAAAACTTTACTTGAGAGGAACCTGTAACATGTCTTTAAGAAGCCAATTGTTAAAGGGGATTTTAGATGGTTGCGTCTTAGCGGTAATTGAGCGGGGACCGGTGTATGGCTATGAATTATCGAAGAAGCTCCAGGAAATCGGTTTGAGCGATGTGAGCGAGGGGACGATCTATCCCATTTTGCTGCGGCTGCAAAAAAACGGTTTGATTTTCGGGAAAATGCAAGCTTCCGATTATGGACCGAACAGAAAGTATTATTATTTGACCGAAATTGGAAAAGAATCGCTTACGACCATCGCAGCTGAGTGGAAGCAGATATCATTCCCGGTGAATTCATTATTTGAAGGGAGAAATTAATGTGAAGGCGAAACAATTAATAGAAGAAAATAATCGGAAGCGCAGCCTTCTTACGAAAGAAAATGAAGAATACTACGGGGACATGCTGGTCTATATCCGCCTGACGTTATCATTGTCTGAGCAGCAGTCCGAAGAAGTCCTGATGGAGATGCTCGATCATTTGCTCGAGGGGCAGGAAGAAGGGAAATCAGCGCGCGAAATTTTTGGAGAGGATCCGAAACGATACGCGGATGAAATTATTGAAAATCTCCCGAAAGAACAAAAGCGCGAAATCTTTCCTTTCCTTCTCGGGATCGTACTCAATCTTATCAGCTGGATGTTGATGATCCGCGGTGCTGCTATTTTAGTGGTTTCGCAATTCAAGAGCGTGGAAGATACGGTTTATCCCATTACTGGGCTCATTGTTTTTGCAGTGATTCTTGCAACAATCTTATTTGATATCTCGTTTATTTTCAAGATGGTCAAAAAAACACTGTTCACTGAAAATATCCGCAAAAAGAGAGACACCATCAAAGTCGCCATCTATGTGGCACTGTCGATGGGACTTGTCATCGCGGTAAGCCAATTTACTCCCGAGTTCGGTCCGGTGATTCACTATTCATGGCTTGCTTCTATGCTGACGGGTGCCATATTGTGGGGGATTGTCACTATATTGAAGAAAAGATATATCGGATTTAGATGATTTTATGCCATAAAAAAGAAAGTTGAGCGGTTACCGGGGAAAGTGCGTTGGTTTGGCGTAAAAGTTGGGCGGTTAAGCGGAGAAGTGCGGCGGTTAGCCCAGAAAGTTGGGAGATAAAATCATAAAGTGGGGAGCAAAATACACCGACCTGAATGGAGAAACACTAGAACCGTCCAAATTTCTCGAAAAAGTGAGAAATATAGAAAAATATGTTAATATTTAGTGATATTGATAGCGGGATATGGGGTGGAGTATGGATCAGATTTTAGAAAAAACAGTTGATTGGATCAGAAAGCAAGATAGAAGGATTGTCATCGGGATTTCCGGGCATGGCGCGTCGGGGAAGACGACTTTCGCCGGGAAACTTCTAACATTGCTCGGTGAAAATGATGTGAATTATATCAACACGGACCCTTATATTGTGGATTCTGGTGTGAGAAAGCACGCTGAGATCGACTATGAATATGAGGGAGAGAAGCATAATTTCAAAATGACAGCATGCCATCCTGCTGCGCACAATTCGCTTGCACTGAAGCGGGATATCCGCATGATTCGCGATGGGCTCGACCTTTATACGATCGGGACGCATTATATGGAGAGTACACTTATTTCCTCTGCAAAAAATGCAACCATTGTCGAGGGCATGACGACAGCTTTCGTAGATCCTGAGTTATTTGATCTGAAAATCTATTTATATACGGATGGAGAAACAGAGATTAAGAGAAGAGGCATCCGGGATGTGGCGGAACGCGGCGCTGATATAGAGTATCTCGTGCATTCCCATAATGAGCGAAGGATTCAATATGAGGTGTTCATGCATCCATACCATCAGAATTTTGACGTGATCATCCGGAATTCGGATGGGGACTTTGAGATAGAGAGATGGGAGTTTCCGATTAACGAATAAGATGGGGGAAGTGGAAATTGATTATTTTAACGGTTTTACTGCTTGCGATTGTCATAGGCTACCCAATTTGGGATCACTATTTTATGAAAAAAGGAGACTTTTCCAATAAAAATAAGATGTATGCATTAATCATTGTTCCTCAATGGGTGCTGACAGGTATGTTTTTTATCTATTATTTAGCAGCAGGACGCTCCATCACAGCCTTATTTGTCGTTGAAAACCCTGTTTTGGCATCTCAAATGGACGGTTTAAAAAGGATGGGAATGGGGGTTCTAAGTGCCCTTGCTTTCATCGTTTTGATTTTTTTAGTGGCTAAAAAATTGAAACAAAAATTTTCCACTTTCTTCTCAGATCAGCTTGATAGCGTCCGCTTCATGCTGCCAACTACGGTAGGCGAGAGACTGCTTTTTGCACTGGTGGCACTGACGGCCGGCTTTTGTGAGGAAGTGATTTTCAGAGCAGTAATGTTGGATTACTTTCAGGACTTGCCTTGGCATTTATCTATTACAGCGATCATTATCATAATGAGTGTGTTCTTTGGAATCGTGCATTTATACCAGGGCGTAAAAGGCGTTATCGGTACAGCGTATATCGGTGCCGGTCTGCTTTTTATCTTTCTGATTACCGGAAACCTGTGGATTTGCATTCTCCTCCACTTCCTGATTGATGTGAAGTTTGTATTTACGCGTAATTCTAAAAAAGAGACAATTGTAACTGCTTAAACGGGACATGGGGACAGGTGAACTGTCCCGTTCCGGGTGAAAGTGACCTGTGTGAAGTGAAGAGAAGTTGGTCTATGTAGTATTTTTGCTAGAACATCTTAAAAAATTGCTAGAACCTTATATGAAAAGCTACAAAGGATGGTGCAGATAAATGGATTACATCAAAAATATGAGAAAGCTGATCGGCCATGAAACGCTGCTGACGGTCGGGTGCGGGGTCATAATTGAAGATGACGACCGAATTTTGCTGCAGCATCGAACGGATGCAGACAATTGGTGCATTCCCGGCGGTATGATGGAAATGGGCGAAACGTTTGAGCAGGCTGCAAGAAGAGAAGCTTGGGAAGAAACGGGATTGACTGTGGCGGAACTGGAGTTGTTCGGCATCTACTCCGGGGAGAAATGCTTTGTGGAATATCCGAATAAGGACAAGGTGTTCAGCGTCCAGATTATTTTTAAGGCAAATCGATACACTGGTAACATCAAGCTGGAGGATGTGGAAAGCAGGGAGCATCGATTTTTCAATAGAAGTGAATTGCCTGCCAATCTGAATCCCAGGCAGAAGCCTTTTATCGAGGATTGGGCGGAGAAGAAAAGTATCCCTATAATCAGTTGAAGAAAAAGGTGCACCGCAAATTAGCGTTGCACCACAGCTTGTTATCTAACATAGTCGAAAACTTTTATATCCACCTCGTCAAGAACTCCAATTTTCTCTTTTAAATCCCATAATTTTATTTCAGAGGTTTCGTTGTTCTCCTGAAAGGGCTGCAGTTCATCAATAGATGAAAAATAAATGGGATTATATTTCACGTTGCCATTCGATAAGTTTTTTACTTTTATTAAGCCCTTGAAGTCTAAATCATGAACGATTTGTCCTGTTTCTTCATAAAGTTCCCTAATTGCACACTCCTTTGATGTTTCGTGTGCTTCCCGCTGTCCTGCAGGTAGTTCCCATTGTTTTCTCCATGAGTTGTAGCACATAAGATATCTTCCTGTACAATTTATCACTGCAAAAGAACCAGCAATGGGTTTGTAAATACTCATTTCTTCTTCTGATATCTTTATAAAATCAAGAAATTCAAATCCATTATTTTTACTAATGTTCATGTCACTTCTCCTGCCACCCCAATAATTTATTGAGGATTAAATATGATTTTTCTTCAAATATTCCTCCCGCACCAGACCATATTGCACCAAATCATGATACTCATCGAATCGGGAAACATGCTGCCTCAGCTTGCCTTCATAGGTCATCCCGATCTTCTCCATGATCCTCCACGAACCCGGGTTGCCGGCAAACGCCTGGGCATAGACTTTATTAAGGTTCAGCTCATTAAAGGCAAGATCCAGCATGCGCTTTGCTGCTTCGGTCCCGTATCCTTTGCCCCAATAGGCTTTCCCAATCCAATAGGCAAATTCGCAGCGCTTGTGCCGCTCGTTGATTGAGAAGGTGATCATCCCGATAAAATCGTCGGTATCTTTCAATGTGATGGCGTAAATGACGAAGCCGCCGTCCTTTTCTGAAGCGAGTCTGTCTTCAATAAACGCCTTTGCACCGCCTTTTGGATAAGGGTAAGGCATCCCCAGCGTCGTTTTGGCCACATCATAGTCGTTGGCGAGCTCTTCTACGCGATCTGCGTATTTTAAATGAAGCGGCTGCAGCGCTAATCTTTCTGTTTCCATACAAAGCTCCCCCTTGTGAAAATCTATCTATATGGTTGTCTGCATGACCGCAGAGGATGAAACACCAGCTTCAATGTAGCTTCTGACCAATTTCCATTCGCCATGTGACAGCTTGAACGTGTTGAAAAATAAATTAACGGAATTCATCGGCTTGCCGTCAATGACGATATTGGCAGAGAGGATCGCAAGGCATTCATTTTCCCGCAAAGGGATGATGGAACGCTCATCAAGCTCCCACTCAGCCTGCTTTTCCTTCACAAACTGAAACCCTTGATTCCAGCCCTCGATGGATTCACCATAGCCAAAATCGATGATTTCCCCGCCGGAAATTTCCCTTGCTTGATAGTCAGGGGAGATGAAGGTTTTTATCTCTGTTATGGATGAATTTTTCCAAGCCTTTAGGTAGGCATCAAGGAATTCTCGGAATCCTGAATCGTTCATAATGTCCTCCTTATTCGTTCTTAGCGTTCGTTGATTTCTCCTCAAACGGAACATGGTGCTTTGTATCATGTATCGGTGTATTTTCCTGACTGCCATTTGTCCCCATTGTGATATTGTCGTATGGGGTGTAGCGGTTTGATGGCGTGGATTTCTTTTTCGAAATGCGGTAGAAAATAAATACGATGACGGCAATGATGAAAATTGTATAGACAAAAGCCAAACTCATCAGTCCTTTCGTGTGATTTTCTTACATTCGATACTTTCTCGCAGATTCCTTTTTTTGGATGGAAAATAATTGTTTAGATACTTAAAAAGGAAAGATTTATTATTGAGTGAATTAAGGGGCCAACTATATACTAAAGGTAAGAAAATCTTCAGATAGGGGGACATAAAATGGAGCAAAATATTAGGGCAGAACAGATAAAGGAGCTTTCGCTGTTATTGCTTTACCTGACATCCTGGGAAGAGACCGGAGTTTTGGCTGAGATGCGAAGAAGCTGGAAAGGGTACCCTTTTGACATCCTGGACGAATTAACGGAAGAGAACTTGCTTGTAGGAAGCAAGAAGGCAAAGTCGGTGCATTTGACCACGGCAGGCATAGAGGAAGCTAAAAAATTAGTTGGAAAATACTTATCCAACTCGTAAAAAAATGGGGTGTCCGCTAGTCATTTTATGTGGGCATCTTTTTTATTTGTTGGTCAAGGAAAGGGTTTTTGTATAAAAGAATCGAATGCTAAGATGAGCAGAATTACAGTATTGAGTAGATTAAGTGGGACAGTAAACCTGTCCCCATGTCCCAAAGGGGGAATACAATTGCTATTTGTGAATGGCAGGTTAATGGTTCGGCTTCTGGAAAAAGAAGATGCATGGCTGCTGGCGAAATGGCTGAGTGATCCAGTGGTGCTTGAGTTTTATGAAGGAAGGGATAATCCTTTTGATATGAATAAGGTCAATGAAAAGTTTTATCAGCGTGAAAATGGTGTGGCCCGCTGTATCATAGAATATGACGACGCTGCAATCGGCTATATCCAGTTTTATAAGCTGGAAGAGGAGTCGCGGCAGCTATATGGGTATGAGGATGAAACAGAACTGATTTATGGAATGGATCAATTTATTGGTGAGACTGAGTATTGGAATAAAGGAATCGGCACGCTTCTTGTTCAATCGATGGTGGACTTCTTAATAGAAGAAAAGCAGGCAGACAGGGTGGTGATGGATCCGCAGACATGGAATGAGCGTGCGGTACGCTGTTATGAAAAGTGTGGATTTAAAAAAGTGAAGCTCTTGCCGAAAAATGAATGGCATGAAGGCGAATTTCGAGATTGTTGGCTGATTGAAAAAGGGAATATATGTTCGTAAAAACCCTTGCTATCACTGTTAGTCATCGAGTACAATAAAGGGGTAAGTTGGAAATTATTAGATGCGAACAATCGGGAGGGTAAATGATGGGTAGATTAGTTCATTTTGAAATCCATGTAGATGACATGGACCGCGCGAAAACGTTTTATGGGGAAGTTTTCGGATGGAAATTCGAAGACTGGAGCGAGTATGCCGGCATGCCTTACTTTGGGGCTGTGACGGGGGATGAAAGTACTCCGGGAATCAACGGTGCGTTAATGAAGCGCCAAGGCCCAGCTCCTCAAGCAGGACAAGCCATGAACGGGTTTGCCTGCACGATGGGTGTAGAAAATTATGATGAAACTGAAAAGAAAATCCTGGAGCTTGGGGGCACAGTGGCTATGCCAAAATACGCCCTGCCGGGAATGGCTTGGCAAGGATATTACATTGATCCTGAAGGTAATATCATTGGCATCCATCAGCCTGATGAGAATGCGAAGTAAAATATAAAAGTTTAACAAAAAAAGGTGCCAACCCTTCAGCATGATGACTCATGCTTGGGGAGGCGCCTTTTTATTTAGGTGCATTAGTGTGAATATTGAGTACTGCGGGCTAGACACCATAAGATTATATTTGTACCTTCATCGCTCACGAGTGGACAAATCGGACTCAACCTATTTCCGCACAAGCAAATAAATAAAATATGGCGCCCCAATTAATGCTGCTACAATCCCGGCCGGGATACCTTCCGGACCGGCGATATTCCGGCCTATGGTATCGGCAAGGATGAGCAGCCATCCCCCAATGAGTGTGGCAAGCGGTAGAAATAGTTGATGGCGCGGGCCGATGAGAGCTTTTGCCAAGTGAGGAGCCATCAATCCAATGAAGGCGATACCGCCTGTTATCGATACGGCAGCCGCTGAAAGACCGACTGCTGTCAGGAGCAAGGTGAACCGCTCTTTTTCCATGGACATTCCGACTCCGATCGATACGGGGGCACTGACACCAAATAAGTTCAGGCGCTGTGCTTTGTAAAAGGTAAATGGAATCAATGCTGCAAGCCAAGGCAGAATGGCCCAGATAAATGGCCAATCGCTTCCCCAAATGGCACCGGCGAGCCATTTGGCAATGAAGTCTACTTTTTCCCGTTCGGCTGAAGAAATCAGGACAATCATTAATCCGGAAAGCGCCATGGATAAGCCAATGCCTGTAAGGATGAGGCGGGTCGGCTGCAGCCCTTCATTTTTCCGGAAAGAAAAAAGATAGATGAGAAGCGCCGCTGCGAATGCACCAAGAAACGCGACAACTGGAATGAGCATGGCAAAGGAATCAGCTTCAATCGGTGCATATAAGAAGAAGAGGGCAATGGCAGCCCCTGCGCCGGAGTTAATCCCTATGATGCCCGGGTCTGCCAAGTCATTCCGTGTGATTCTTTGAAGAATAGCACCGGAAACCGCCAAGGCCATTCCAGATAAAAGCGTGATGATGATTCGGGGCATCCGTATGGAAAATAGCACGAACTCATCTTTAAAAGTGCCTTCACCGAAAATGGTGGGAAGGATATTTTTATAGGAAACGGAAGAGTAGCCAAGTCCCATCCCGATGAAAACGGTGATGAAGATTAAGAGAGTAAAAAGGGCAAGCAATAGCCGTTGTTTTTTGATGATGGATGGATGAATCATGAGAATGCACGCCCTCCTTTATGGACAATGAACAGAAAGAATGGCAGGCCCAATAGGGAGACGATGGCTGCGACCGGTGTTTCATATGGAGCTGAAATCGTCCTTGCCAATGTATCGGCAGCAAGCATAAAAGCAGCCCCGAAAATCGCTGAAATCGGGAGGATGAATCGGTAGTCTGTCCCGACAAGCCAGCGGACAATATGGGGAATCATGAGACCGATGAAAGCCATGTTGCCGACAAGCGCCACGGAAGACCCTGCAAGGATGATGATGACCAGGAACAAAACGGCCTTAGTTTTCGCTATGTTCTGCCCCAGACCCACTGCCACTTCTTCATTCAGGCTCAGGATCGTCAACTGCCTGGAGCAAAAGATGGATGCTGCGATTCCAATTAGAATAAATGGAGCAATAAGCTGGATCTGGCTCCACGAAGTGCCTGAGAGCCCCCCTGCCGTCCACATGGACACATCCTTCGAAACTTTGAAAAAAATTCCGATTCCTTCTGCGGCAGCGGTCAAAAAAGCGGAAACAGCAGCACCTGCAAGCACGATGCGAAGAGGGGAAAAACCGCCGCGTTTCATAGTGCCGATGCCAAATACGAGAAGGACGCCAGCTGCTGCTCCAATGAAGCAGGCAATAGTGATGGAAAAATAATTAGCAGAAGGCAGGAGGGCCATAGCAGCGGCAAGTGCTGCATTGGCTCCGGCTGTTAAACCAAGAAGGCCGGGGTCTGCCAGCGGATTCCGGGTCATCCCTTGCATGATGGCTCCGGGAACGCCAAGGGCTGCACCAACCAAGGCTGCTCCAAGTCCCCGTGGAAGCCGGAGTTCGTAGAGCATGGATGCCGTTTTGGAAGTAGTGGGATCAGTAAAAGCATTCCAAACGTCGCTCAAGCTTGTATCCGCCGCCCCGAAAATCATTGCAGCGACAAAAGCGGCAGCAAATACGGCAAGTGACGCGATTAATTTATATGGAAATGGAACTGCATTCATCTTGCCATTCATCATTATCTCACTCACTCTTTAGTAGTTTTTTAGAAAACAAGAGGGGATTCCTGTCATGAGAATCCCCGTTGTTGATGGTCAGTCTGCTAGAAACGATTTTTTAAAGAATTCAAGCTGATAGTCGAGAGTGATCGGGTCGTTAAAATAAAATTCTTTTGCATCTGCTTCGTACACATGACCATTTTTGACAGCAGGGATGTTTTTGTATGTTTCTGTTTCCTGGAAAGAGTTGTCGCTGTCTTTGTTTTTACTGATGATTAAATAATCTCCTGCATAATCAGGCAGGACTTCTGGAGAAATGGCATAGTAGCCTGGTTTTAGTGCGTTTTCCTTTACGTTTTCCGGCATTTTCAATTTCATTTCTTGATAAAGGATTTCCGTTCCGCGTCCCCAGTTGTCGCCGAATACATATAGCTGCTTATCAAAGTTTTCAACTACTGAAACGGTTGCATCATCGCCGATTTTAGCTTTGATCGCTTCGCCTTCCTCTTTTGCACGCTTCTTGAAGTCAGCCACCCAAGTCTTCGCTTCCTTCTCTTTATTCAGAAGTTTCCCGATTTCTATATGCTGGGACAAATAGTCAAGCTTCCCGTATGTAAAAGTGACTGTAGGGGCAATTTTCTTTAATTTATCAATGTTTTTGATTGTGGAAAGACCGATGATCAGGTCGGGATTCAATTCAATGATTTTTTCCAGGTTTTCATCAGATACTTCTTCAACGCCTTTTAACTTGTCTTGGAAACGCGGGTTCATCTTGGACCATGAATCCACTCCGACCAGGTTGACGCCTAATGCCATGACATTTCCGGCATAGGAAGATAGAACAACGACTCGCTTCGGATCGGCTGGTACTTTCACCGGTCCGTTTTCGGATTGATACGTGATGGTGGAGGGCTTGCTTTCTTTCGAATCTTTTTTATCTTGGTTTGTTGTATTGCTGCTGCAGGCACTAAGCGTAAGAACCAGCAAGAGCAGGAATGCTAGCATTTTTTTCGACATTTTGATTATCTCCTTTTAATAGATTGTAGGTGATGCACATTGGTTTGTTTGTTCGGGGATCCCTCCCGATTTCGGCATCAATTTGAAAAACCTCCTGAAGGATGTGCTTCTGTATCACTTTTTCGGCCGTACCGCTCTGGACGATCCGGCCATCTTTCATGGCAATCAGATGGTTTGAGAATCGAGCGGCCTGATTTAAATCGTGAAGCACCATGACAATGGTCCTTTGCTGCTCCTCGTTCAGTTTTTGCAGCAGTTCGAGTACTTCGAGCTGATGAGCCATATCGAGGTAGGTGGTGGGTTCATCCAGAAAGATGATATCCGTTTCTTGGGCGAGGGCCATCGCAATCCAAACACGCTGCCTCTGTCCGCCAGAAAGGGCGTCGACAGGAGTGTATTGGAAAGGGAAAGTCCCTGTGACGGACATTGCCCATTGAATAATTTCCACATCGTCCTTCGTCAGCCTGCCCAACCCGGATTGGTGTGGAAAGCGTCCGTAGGAAACCAGTTCGCCGACCGTTAATCCAGCCGCGCTTTCCGGTGTCTGTGGGAGGATGGCCAATTTTTTCGCCAAGGATTTTGTATCCTGTTTGGAAATGCTGACGCCATCAAGTACCACTATCCCGGACTGATGGGGGATGATGCGCGCCATACCTTTTAAAAGAGTGGATTTGCCGCATCCGTTCGAACCGATGATGGAAGTGATTTCGCCGTCAGGTATTTGAAGCGTCAAATCTTTGACGATCAACTTATCGCCATAGCCTATATGTAATTGATCGGTTTGCAGGCGGACCATTTATTTTAGCCTCCTTGAGAATTTAATATTGATAATGATTCTCATTTTCGATTACAATGATAAATATAAGATGTTAAGTTTTGGGTGTCAACCGTTTTTGTAAAAAAAGGGTAGTGAAAAAAGTCGTCTATTTTCGATAAAATCCCCACTGACTTGAATGAACAATGAATTTACAGGAGTTGTGAATATTTTTAAATTAGAGAACATAGGAGTGAGAAATGTGAAGGGAATAGATTGTTTTGATGTCACGATTATCGGTGGGGGTCCTGCCGGATTGTATTCAGCATTTTACAGCGGTCTGCGTCAGATGAAGACAAAACTGATTGAATTCCATCCACAGCTTGGCGGGAAGATTCAGGTCTATCCGGAAAAGATGGTGTGGGATATCGGCGGCATGCCCCCGACGCCAGGTGCGCAAGTCATGGATCAGCTGATTGCACAAGGGATGACGTTTAATCCGGAAGTGGTGCTGAATGAAAAGATCATTTCCCTTCGCAAAAATGAGGAGGGGTTCTTTATCCTGAAAGCGGCTTCCGGCCGTGAGCATCTTTCGAAAACGGTCATTGTGGCTGTTGGAAGCGGGATTTTGAAGCCGGTAAAGCTCAATATAGAAGGGGCAGATCGTTTTGAAATCTCCAACCTACACTATACGGTGAAATCGCTGAAGAAATTTAAAAACAAGACGGTCATCATTTCTGGAGGCGGAAACTCTGCCGTCGATTGGGCTAATGAGTTGGAGCCTATCGCGAAAAAGGTCTATGTGATCCATCGGAAAGGGGAACTGTCAGGGCATGAGTCGCAGGTGTCCGCTCTGTTGAATAGTTCGGCAGAATGTTTCTTCCATTCGACGATTTCCAGATTGGAAGCGGGTGAGCAGGAGGATAGAATCCACAAGGTGGAAATGAAAAACCATTTGACAGGGGATGTTGCAGTCATCGATGTGGATGAAGTGGTCATCAATCATGGCTTCGATCAGGATACTTCCCTTCTGCAGGGAAGCGACCTGTCGATTGAAATGGTCGAAAGCTTTTATATCAGTGGAAATGCCGCCAGTGAAACCTCCGTACCCGGTCTATTTGCTGCCGGGGATATCCTGAGGCATGATGGAAAAGTGAACTTGATTGCCGGCGCCTTCCAAGATGCGGCGAATGCTGTCAATAAGGCAAAGCAGTACATAGACCCCAATGCGGATGCGTTTGCCATGGTGTCTTCGCACAATGATGTCTTCAAAGAGAAAAACGGCGAACTGAAAAAGAAGCTCGTGGACGGAGCAGGAGCAGGGCCAGCGGAGTGTCAATTTGGGAATCCATCAAATTGTATGTTAGCTCCAGTGAAAATAGGGAAATAGTAAAGAGGAATGTTTTTTGAAGAGTTGTAAAAAAGGAGTGGAACGGATGAACAAGAGTCAATTCGATCGAATGAAGAATGGTAAGGGATTTATCGCCGCGCTCGACCAAAGCGGAGGCAGCACGCCGAAAGCATTGGCAGCTTATGGCGTCATGGAAGATGCATACTCGAATGAAGACGAAATGTTTGATCAGGTGCACAAGATGCGGACGAGGATCATTACATCTCCGGTTTTCAGTTCAATGTCCATTCTTGGCGTCATCCTGTTCGAACAGACGATGGACAGCAAAGTGGAAGGAAAGTATACCGCTGACTATTTGGCCGACCACAACATTGTGCCATTTTTAAAAGTGGATAAAGGCCTGGCTGAGAAGAAGAATGGCGTCCAGCTCATGAAACCGAATCCGGATCTTGATGAGACACTGCGCCGTGCCAATGAGCGAAATATCTTCGGCACTAAGATGCGTTCAGTCATTCATGAACCAAATGAGGAAGGCATCAAGGAGGTAGTGGACCAACAATTTGAAATTGGGAAAAAGATTATCGCTGCTGATTTGGTCCCGATCATTGAACCTGAAGTAGATATCCACAGTGGGGATAAGGAAAAATGCGAGGAAATCCTGAAAGCAGAAATTCTCAAACATTTGAATGAGCTTTCCGAGGATGAAAACGTGATGCTGAAGCTTACCATACCAACAAAGGCAAATGCCTACAAAGATTTAGTGGAGCATCCGCGAGTTGTGAGAGTTGTGGCTCTTTCCGGCGGATATTCCCGCGCGGAAGCTAATGAAAAGCTGAAAGAAAACGATGGAATGATTGCAAGCTTCTCACGCGCGCTGGCAGAAGAATTGAGATTCAGTCAGTCTGCCGAAGAGTTTAACATCGCGCTAAAGAGTGCCATTGATTCTATATATGATGCTTCTGTGAATAAAAAATAAAGAACATTGGGACGGATTGTCCACCTTCACCTGGAGGCTGGGCACCTGTCTTTTTTTATAATAGGAAATGACTAAACGTAACGCTGCGTTTCAAAGATTGCCTATGAGGTAAAGAAAAATAGACGATCTTTTGAAAGGAGTGGAACAGAATATGGAAAGAGTCCAGGCTTACTTTAGAAATGAAGATGAGGCTGAGAATGTAAAGGCAAAGCTCCAGATGCTGAAGGTCCAAGACTTAATGGTAGAAAGGGTCCCTGAAGATAATCGCAACCTTTTTGACAGGCTTGGGGACTTCTTTATCAATAATGAAAACGACCGGGATATGAATCATCTTCCTCATGTTCTTGAATTTCTGGTAGATGAAGAACACTCTGCACATGCTCATGCAATCGTGAAAGAAAATAACGGACATATTGAATAGAATGGAAAAGCTCCCTACACAAGATTTATTGTGGGGAGCTTTTTTTCGCATAAATCGGGGCGTGACTGTCACCATAGCCATCAAGTTAACCATTTTTCAGGTTTTTCTAAACGATTGAGCGGGAATCCACTCGCTTTCCGCGGACGAACTGGCAAGCCTCCTCGCT
>NZ_QQAY01000021.1:46479-52546 GCF_003350505.1 Falsibacillus pallidus | reverse complement strand
TCCATAAAAGTCATCCTTTCATAAAGATTTCTTTATGGAAGGATAACGGATTTCACCCAATATTTACACCTTTTCGCTTAACTTGACGGCTATGGAACCTGTCCCCTTGTACCGCTCATAATTTTTTTATCATTCTTTTTGTAAGCGCTAGATTGTTTGGTGTTACAGTGATTTTTACACTTTTATGCGGTGAAGCATTTCTGATTCCTCATTGACAACCATATAGACATGCCTTTATAGTAGTCATTATTATTCTGAATAATGAATCGATTACAGGCAATGAACGGGAGCAGTAGAAGTGATTTTATAGTGATAGAGAGCTGCGGGTTGGTGGAACGCAGTCTATGAAACCTTTGAACTCGCCCAGGAGCAGCAAGGCAAACGGAATGTACGGATTTTAGAGATTCCCGATGCTTTGACGATTGACCTTCGTTAACAGGTTTTGAAAGCAGGATTCATTTATGAATCAACAAGAGTGGTACCGCGGTCAGCCAAAGGCTTGTCGTCTCTATTTCACACGTTATGTGTGATCAGGGATGGCAGGCCTTTTATTATTGATTTTGGCTCTTTTCTCAACGTTTGTTGCTTTAGCTATAAAAGCAGGGTAGCTTATACAATTTAAGCAAAAAATCTAGCTAGAAAAGAGCCTGGATACTCCATTTCAACGTGCCAAACAGCTATTTGCACGTTAAAATCGGCATTAAGATTTTAACAACAATGTTTACGAAAACAGTCTTGATTTTTAAACATCCAAGTATGACAGAATGGGAGTGTGTTAGATATGAAGGAAAAAACTGAAACGTTGAAACGCACGATGACTTCCCGCCACATCATGATGATGGCGCTTGGCGGAAGCATCGGGGCAGGACTTTTTAAAGGTAGCAGCGACGCAATTGATACGGCTGGTCCCTCAGTCGTGTTGGCGTACCTCATTGGAGGAATCATCTTATTATTCATTATGCAGGGGTTGGCGGAAATGGCCGTTCAAAACACAGGCGCCCGTACTTTCCGCGACCTCGTTCAATCCGTGCTGGGTTCATTCCCCGCTTATTTTCTTGATTGGATCTACTGGAAGATGTGGGTGTTGAACATTGCTGCTGAAGCCGTTGTTGCGGGTATCTTCCTACAATATTGGCTTCCCGGAACACCCATTTGGATCTTAGCACTTGTGGTTTCCGTCTGCGTAACTGTTGTAAACCTCTTGTCTGTCAAAATCTTTGCCGAAACGGAATATTGGCTTGCACTCATTAAGATCACTGTCATCGTCATTTTCATTCTATCCGGACTTCTATTATTATTCGTTTCATTCGGGGGTCATACAGCGCCGGCGTTCCATCATCTGACCAATGAGGGAGGATTCTTCCCGCATGGTGCTTCAGGGCTGATCACAGCGATGCTGGTCGTCATCTACTCCTATGGGGGCACAGAAATCATCGGGGTGACGCTTGCTGAGACGAAAGATCCTGAAAAAGTGGTTCCGAAAGCAGTAAGAGGGACACTGACACGCATCATCGCTTTTTATTTATTCCCATTTTTGATCATCGTCGGACTCATTCCATGGGATCAAGTAAACGGCGCCAACGAGAGTCCGTTCGTCATGGTATTCAAATTAATCGGCATCCCAGGAGCTGACCATGTCATGAACGCGGTTATCCTCCTTGCCATCATCTCTTCCATGAATTCGGGGTTGTACGGCTCTTCACGCGTCTTATATACCCAGGCAGTCGACGGCAGAGTGCCAAAGATCTTTTCACGCCTATCGTCTAAAAAGGTCCCAGTCTATGCCATCTTGATGTGCACTGCTTCCATGTATGCTGGCGTCCTGCTCTCCGTCTTCGCCGGCAGCAAAACATTTACGTATCTGATGGGGTCTCTGGGATATACTGTCCTATTCATCTGGCTGATCATCGCATTTGCCCACTTGAAGTCAAGGAATCAATCAAAACCGCTGACAGGGTATTATGTAAAATGGTTCACTTATACCACTTGGGTCGCCATCATTGCTCTGCTTGGCATTTTCATCGGCATCGTTACGACGACGCCTCCGATGATTACATGCGTTACCCTTGGGATCTATCTATTCATTTCTGCTTCATATGTCCTGAATAAAGAAGCACGGGTTGTTAAAAGGAGCATAGAGGCGTAAAAAAAGAGTCTCGGGATGATGAATACTCCATCTGCCTGAGACTCTTTTCTTATTTAATGCCCTCATCGCTCCATTAATTACTTAGGTCTTTCTATCTCAAAAACTTCACCAATTTTCGCATAATCATTCCCTGCCAATCGACTCACTGCCGCCAACCCTTTGGGATTGATTCTTCCATTTTCATAGATATCTTCTTCGATATGAAATTGAACGACCTTCCCTATAATCAGATCACATCCTGGAGTATCCGCCCCTCCCAATTCGAGGGTTTGCTCCAATGAACATTCCAATCTGATTTTTGCTTCCTTCACTCCCGGAACTGAAATTTTTGTACTTTCGACTGGAGTTAAGTTCGCTAACTCAATCTCACTCTCATCAGGAGGAAGACTTGCAGCTGTTTTATTTATTTTTTCAACATTTTGTTCATCCACAATATGCACTACAAATTCTTTTGATTCGATGATGTTTCTCGCTGTATCCTTTTGCCTGCCAGCTGACCGTTGGACGGATATCGAAATCATCGGGGGATTATGTGACACGATATTAAAAAAACTAAATGGCGCTCCATTTAACACACCACTTTTAGAAGCTGTTGTGACAAATGCTATCGGTCTAGGAATGATACTTCCAATTAGAAATTTATAATTTTCCCGTTCAGACAATTTAGATGGATCAATTGTAAGCAAAAAATCACTCCCTATCGTCTATCAGTCTAATGTTCTTACTTCTAACGGTATTAATACTTCTTCAATTTTTGACCTCTGAGACTCATACTGTGATGGCAGCATCAATTTATCGCCCATTGTCTCTTGTGACTCATCATGAGCAAATCCTGGGGGATCCGTAGCGATTTCAAACAATATTTCGCCATGTTCCCTGAAATAAATCGCATTGAAATAGTTGCGGTCCTGTACTGGTGTAACGCCGTAGCCATTTGCTTGGACGAACTGCTGCCAATCTAATTGATCTTGGTCATCTTTCGCACGCCATGCAATATGGTGTACTGTGCCAACACCCATTTGTCCCCGGCCGATAGGAGTCAATTTTACATCGATAACATTTCCGATATCACCAATTGAACGATAGCGGGCAAAATCCCCCTCGTTGCCGACCAATTCTAGTCCCATAACTCTTTCTAACAATTCCGCTGTCTTATCAGGCTGTGTGGATAAAAGAGTTGCTCCGCCAAAACCTTTGATAGCAACGTCAGGAGTTACCTTGCCGAACTCCCAATTATTGTTCTCTCCTGCTTCTCTTTCCACGAGTTCAAGGTGGAGTCCATGAGGATCATCAAATTCCAAATATCGCTCTCCAAATCGCTCCATTTTAGTGAATGGAACATTGAACTTTTCAAACCTTTCTTCCCAGAATCCAAAAGCACCTTTTGGAACGGCAAAAGAAGTAACCCCTACCTGCCCATCGCCTATGATTCCTTGGCGAGCCCCTGGCCATGGAAAGAAAGTTATTATGGTCCCTGGTTTACCCCCTTCATTGCCGAAATAAAGGTGATAAGTACCTGGATCATCAAAATTGACTGTTTGCTTAACTAAACGCAGCCCTAAGACCCCTGCATAGAAGTCCACATTCTCTTGAGGATGCCCTACAATCGCTGTGATATGGTGAATGCCCATTGTTTTCTTGCTCATTTTCAACACTCCTCGTGTAGGTAAAGTCCAACCAATAGCAGCTGAATTTTAAGCCAGGTTATATTCGTACCCAAATGCCGCTGCCAATAATCAGCTTGGAGCACATACCTTTGATTGTTTTTATCTCGAATTCGAGATATTTATTTAAAAAAAGAGAACACTTCGTTTGTCATCAAAAACCTTAAGTTGAAATTATCTTGAATTCGAGATAATTATATAACCTATGATTATAATTGTCAATAACCTGGTCTAGATAAGAAATCTTCTTCCTCCATAAATAAAAAGATTTTGGGACAAGGAACCTGTCCCCATGTCCCGGAAGTGATATAATGGAAAAAAATGCAAAGGGCTGAGTGCGTTGAAATTCCGTTATCCAGCGTTGTCAATTACGCTTTTTCTGTTCTTTTTGGTCTTGGCGTATATTAATCTGTACCAGGGAAGTGAACTGAGGGATGCAAAATTTGAGTGGAATCACCTTGCTAAATTCACATTCCTATTTCACGGCGCCCCCATTCATCCGGATGATATCAATCTATTAGATTACTTCATCTACTCAGCTAAGTATTTCCCATCATGGATGGCCGTCATGATCGTTGTTTTCGTTCTTTTTCTCGTTAGCATCTTCATACTTCTTAGACAGTACTTTAAATTAAAACAAGTTAAGAGCTAAGCTTATTTTCATTGTTTCTTATCAGAAAATCGTTCAAGAATGTAAACTAGCAATGGCATCATGCTAAAACAAATGGCAGATAACCATCCCACTAATAATGCTATTTTCCTTACAAAAGTTATCTCTAAATTAGTGGATGCAGTAAGAGTAGCAAGTACAAGCAGGCATACACCAATGAGAAAAATGGTAATTTGTCTCCCTTTATTAATCACTTTTTCATCAAGATTATCTAGATTGGCCGTCATCCGAAGAAACCACTGTACAACCCTTCCTGCAATCATTATTCCTAAGGCAGCTAGAATCAAATAAGCTGAAAAATGAATACCAAATTCCATATTGTCCTCCTGATATTTCTCTTAAAATATCCTACACTATTAGTTTAACATAAAATTCCATTTTTTCTTTAAAAACATAAAAAAACGCACAGTGCAGAAACACTGTGCGTTTTGATGTTAAATGAGAATTAAGTTTGCAGAAATATAGAATTAGGTTCATCCCTTGCCACATATAACCTCAAACGCATTATCCAAATTATTCCTTAATAATAAAGTTTGCTCAAAGATTTGCCCCTTTTCAGCCGGAAATGAACTCAAAAAATAAAAAAGTAAGAATAAAGTTTGCTTAAATAAAGAGGAGAGATCACCAAACAAAGGGATTGACCTAAACGTAATGAAGGCACCTTACGGTGACACCTGTATCACAAACGATTCTTGCCTTCTGATTGTTCTGTGGGAATGCAGTTCTTTACTACCTTTGGAATACAGTATACTTACCATGTTAATTAAGTTATCAAGGGTGGGCTTTAAATGATTAACGCAATTGTATTATTCATATTTGCTGGAATTGCAGAGATTGGTGGAGGGTATCTTATTTGGCTATGGTTAAGAGAAGGTAAGCCATTTTATTGGGGGGCTTTCGGAGGAATAGCCTTGGCGATATATATGGTTATTGCCACATTTCCATCATTCGGTAAAGTATATGCTGCCTATGGAGGAGTATTTATTGTTCTTTCTGTATTATAGGGATGGCGTATTGATAAAAGAACACTGATTTATACGATTGGATAGGTGCTGGTATATGTTTAGTGGGGGTTTCAGTAATGTTATTCGCACCTCGCCAATAGAGTAAAAAGACATGAATGCATAAATAATCACTATCCCCCTAAATTCCTTTTCCCTCTTACTCTTTTTCATGTTCCAAAATAGAATTCAGTTTTAAGAAGTAGAGTGATGTATTTAGGAGAAAGGCTTTTCTTTTTATCCTCACCTTTATAAAATAACCGAGAAGGGGTATCGAAGGTACCTTTTCAATTCGATAGTCTATTCCCTCATACGTAGTACCTTACGGTTCCTCCTATACCACCGTCATTCCCTTCCTTACCACAATACCCATACCTAATTATTTATTTATATATATTTTTATATGGGCGAGTGCTTCTGTCTGAAGTATGATATACGTTTCTGGATTTGGATTTCCCTTGAAAGGTGAAGCAGCACACTACTATACCTTACGGTTTCCCCTGTACCACCACTATTCCCTTACTTACCACGAGACCAATGCTTAATTATTTATATATTTATTTTTTTATGAGCGAGAAACTTGCTT
>NZ_QQAY01000021.1:0-46382 GCF_003350505.1 Falsibacillus pallidus | reverse complement strand
TTACGGTTTCCCCTGTACCACCACTATTCCCTTACTTACCACGAGACCAATGCTTAATTATTTATATATTTATTTTTTTATGAGCGAGAAACTTGCTTGGGGCTTGTTACACCTTCCCGGACGTGGGCTTTCCTTGAGCGGGTTGGTTCTAATGCTCGCTTCAGTGAAACATGGAAATGTCCCTTGTGCTGTACTTATACGGGGATTGTCCACCCAGTTCTTCTACAAATAAAAAGACCGGGGAGAGGTATCGTAGATACGTTCCCGATTCTATAGTGTAATCCATCAGTCATACATAGTCTGACAACCTCTTCCCCTTATCTTATACAGTTACTAAATATAAAAATGAGTTGTAAACTGCAGTAACAGGAAACACTACTATACCTTACGGTTTCTCCTGTACCACCACCATTCCCTTACTTACCACGAGACCAATGCTAATTATTTATTTATTTATCTTTTTAAGGGCGAGTACCTTGCTTGGGGCTTGTTACACGTTGCTGGACGTGGGCTTCCCTTGATTCGGGTGGTTCTAGTACTCCTTCACTCATAGTGATACTGGAACGTCCCTTGTGCTGTACTTATGTAGAATTACCCACCCCATCCTTCTCCAAATAAAAAAACAAGGAAAGACATCGTAGATACGTTCCCGATTCGATAGTCTAATCATCGGCCTCAACTTAGTCTGGCTCCCACTTCCCCATTTCTGAACATTTTCAAATTGTAAGTGAAAGTGAAACTTTATAAACGGGAGTTACAGGGAAACAATAAGACACCTTACGGTTCTCCTATACACCACCCTTTAGTGATCATGCTTCTTTATCCCCGTATAGCACTTTACTGTCATACATTGGTAGCCCATACTCAGGATAAACAAGTACCCCCGGTATCTGATGAATCCATTTGATATGACCTATTCCTAATTATATTTATTTTCATGGGAGAAACCACTTGAAGCGTTATACACGTTATGGGTGTAGGAATTCATTGATTGAATTGATATCAGATTGAATCCCTTTAGATAGAGATATGTTAGGGACATATCTATTACTATACTTATTCATTAGTTATACACCCCGTAAGGGGACCTGTAATCCCCTCAGGGTACATCTATAAGACTACAATTTCTAAACAAAAAACCCCGTGAATACATCCATATACCGGATATACTCACGAGGCTGTGTGCAAACTTTTTTCTTCTTAGGCAGACTTTTTTCTCATTCTGCAAACTTTATTTTAATTTGACATAGTTACGTGTTTCTTCGCTTTTCTGTACCCTAAATACAAAGTAATTCCTATACCTTCTTGAGGTCACAAAACAGAATATGGCAATTGTTATATTCACCGCATAAGGCAAATTAACATAAATTAATATGAATTTTATTAGAAAGAAGGTATGTGCATTGTATTACGATGATTTGTATTATTATGAAGAAAACAATATTGAACAACTTGACTATCCAGATAGACAATATTCAGGTGGGATTATCGCACTACCACCAATCGGAGGAGGACAATATCCAACCCCTATGGGACCACCCCCTGCTTTTTCATCGCCTATTCCTGCTTGGCAATCTGGTCCCAGTGGAATAAGGGGTTGTTATACCGTAACACCTATATATGATTAAGGAATGGTAGTAGTTTTTGGTTCTTTCCAACTTTTGTATACCGTTTCATATTAAGTTAAAATCCAATCTTAGTTAAAAGTCCATTAATTACATAATTGGTGATAACTTCAACTTCATCTTCATCTTCCAAATTTTCTTCTTGTAGTAAAATATGTTTCATTAATAAATAACCAACAATAGTTGATAATGTTAACCTGAATGCAACTTTAGGTTCAATTTCAGTAAAATCCCCCTCTGTTTGCATTTTTAAATAGATATTTCTAAACTCCCTATTGATTCCCGTATAATAACCTAATAAATATGGTTCCCAGTTTGCCTTCTGAAAAGCAAACTCTTGCAAAAGGATTTTTATAATAGGCGTGTATCTTTTTACAAATTGATATTTATTCCTAGATAATTTTTTAACAAAGTCTTTTAAATTATTATTCTCATAGTCAGATGGATTAGTAAGATCATCTTCATCAAGGTAAAAGTCAGTCAATCTTATAAGAGTTCTATCCATGATAGTTTGTAGTAAATCATTTTTAGTATGATAGTATCGAAAAATAGTACCTTCAGCCACTCCTGCCTTAATAGCAATCTCTCTAGTCGATGTGCCAGAAAATCCATTCTTCGAAAAAGTAAGAATTGCTGCTTCTATTATTCTTTTCTGTTTATCTGTTAGGTTCTCGCCTGAAAATAATTCTTCTACCATATCGGAAGTAGTCATAATGCACCTCCTGTAAGTTGGAAACAAAAAACCGGTTTATGTTTAACCAGTTTTTTTGTCTTGCTGCCACACTTTTATAAATTTGCTTTTAATGATTGTAAATGATGATTTAAAATAACCTTCTTCTCTTCATGAGTTAATTCAAAATAAGGGGCACCATTGATAAACAGCACATTACTTAAAAGGATTCCTCCAATTTGCTGAGCAACCAATTCGACATTAGCATTAATATTCATACAATCAAAGTGAAGTTGGATACCTTTCTTTAATCCATTGAAAATTAATACGGGAAAATTCAGGTCATTAGATAAGTTTCCCATCAGGCTTTCTGCGAGAAGCATTTTAATCATTTTATGATTTTTTGATAAGGTTTCTAGACGGTCATCTAATATTTTCAAAAAGAATGAATCAGTATTTTCTTCTGCAATTTTAATAATTTTAGTTTGAAACTGGTTTTCTAAAACCTTTTTTATTACAGTTTCAAACAAATTTTGTTTAGTGGAAAATTTACGGTACAAAGTTACTTCAGCAACATCTGCTTCCTTGGCAATCTCTTGGGTAGTTGCTTGGAGAAAACCCTTTTTAACAAATACATTTATTGCTGCTCGAATTATTTGATCTGTTTTATCTCTCAAATTACATTCACCCCTATATCCCCTGCGTTTCCATCGGTATTTTTACTTTAATAAACTTATCAAGAATAATTAAAATTGCAGGCATAACAATTATGGTACTAATTAGTGCAAAGAAAACATTCAATAATGTCATCATACCAAAATTGCTCAATATAACGAAGTCCGATACTAATAACGCACTAAAACCACCAATTACCGACATTCCTGATGCAAAAACAGATTTACCAATTTTTTTGTTTGCCATAATAATGGATTCATAACTCGATAGACCTTTCTCACGCTCTTCGTAAAATCTTTCCATGATTAAAATGGTAAACTCGGTACCTATTCCAATAATTAAAGCCCCAAGCGTCGCTGTTAGCGGCGTATAATGAATATCGAATAAATACATAATTCCACCAGACCAACCTATTATAAACAGAATCGGAAGTAACGGTATAAATGCCTTTACTGGATGACGATAAATTACTAATAACCCAAGAAACACAAGTCCAATACCAATTAAAGTCATTTTATGTCTACCCGTAGTTAATGAAGAAACCATTTCAACGTCAAGAACAGATTTACCAGTTACAGTAGTTGATACAGAGTCTGCTTGATTTTGAGTTACAAAAGATTCTAAATTACTAATAAAACTTTTCAGTTCACTTGCCTCTAAGTGCTTAATACCAACAGTAATAACCCCTTTTGTTTTACCTTCGTTGATAAAAAGTTTTAATTGATCCTTCGGCATATTATTAATTATTTCCACTGAATTTTCAGGGAGTTCCCCATTGTTTGTTTGTTTTAAAACACTTGTAATAGACTTTGTATCTACCACTACATTTGGAAACTCATTCTTCAAAGACTCCGTCATGGTATCTGTCCACTTAATTGTATTATCTTCTAAAACATTTTTTCCACTGTACATAATAGAGACTTGATCTGTTGTCCCTAAAATATCTCTTAATTTATGAATATCCTTTAACTCTTGGTTATTTTGTGGCATAAACGTCTCAACATCAGTCTCCACACCTGTATTCAAATCTCCCCAAATACCAATGCCTGATGTTATGATGGCAAGTATAATAACGAGCCATTTTAATGAAACAACCTTCTTTGTTATTTTTTCAAGAATAACATCCGATTTTGCCTTGCCATGCTTTTTATTAATTTTGCCTCCTTCCTTGGGAAAAAAGCGATCTCTAGTAAATAAAATTGGTATTAATATGAATAAACCAACCACAAAACTAATCCCTATACCAATAGTAAGCATTTTTCCAAAGTCTTTAATCATTGGTACTGGTGATGTAAACAGTGCTATAAATCCTAGACCCGTGGCAATAATTGCTGTAAAAACAGCAGGAACCATATGTTTTAAGGTATTTTTTAAACTAGTTATACTCTGTTTTTGTATTTTATTTTTCATTCAGTTTCACCCTCTTTTTCCATTTCTTCAGTATAACGGCTTTGAAATTGAATTGCATAATCAATTCCAAGCCCTATTAATATCGGAAATACAGCCATTGAAACCATTGTCATAGGAATGCTTAACCATCCCATTAATCCAATCGTTGCAATAACCGCAAGCATAATCACAATAAGTGGGAGTAGTCTCCACTTCACTTTAAAAATGACAGTCAACACGATAATCATAAATAATATGGACAACCCCATCATTTTTTTCATACTATCTCTCATTGATGTTCGAATCGAATCGTCTAGTACAGGCTTACCTGACACCAATGTGCTCACTTCACTTAGTTCATTGTTATTTAGGTGATTTTGTATTGTCCCTGCAACTTCGCTTTTGGTTGAATCATTCACTCCACCCTTAAATTTCACAATCATTAACATATTATTTTCATCTGCCATAACTCCACTAAATATATCCCTTAGATTGCCGTTATCATCATAGATCATTTTATTCAATGTTTTCTGCGTCTTTGGGAGTGCAGGAGTCATGTTATCGGAATAGGCGATCATTGTATTTAAATTTTCACTAATAACAATTAATTGGTTTCCCATTTCGGAAAGACCATTAGCAAGTGTTTTTAATTCATTTAACTGGGTTGCCTTTTTTGAGTTTAGTTGATTCATAGATGATATTTGACCATTAAGTCCTTGTTGCATATTACTTAATCCAGTGATTGTATTTTTAGGGACTTCATTTAATTTTGCGCCTTTTTCCGATGCTACTACCATTTGTTTTGATAGTTCTTCCAATTGTTTTGTCATTTGGCTTAATTGTTGAAGTTGTTTTTGTTGCTCAGGTTTTGTTAATGATTTTCCTAATTGGTCACTTAAATTTTTCAAGTTTATCGATGCTTGATATAGTTGATTTCCTATATTAGAATAGCCAGTCACTAATTGTCCAGTACCATCTGATAATTTTTTCTGACCCTCAATCATTTTACTTATTCCACTATTTAGATTTTCAAAATTTAGTTCTAAATTATCGTTGCCTTGATTACCCCCAATATTTTTTCCAAGTTTATCACTAATCTCTTTTAAGGTTGTGCCCATTTTTTCTAAACCTGCTGTTACATCATTTAATCCTTCTAAATATTTCTCAGATTGTTTTACAGAAATTTGTTGAATCATTGTATTCGGGCTAATAATTGTATAGATTTCATCATATGCATTTAGTTTTTCTTCTAATTTCTCCATGTGTTGAATGGACTCTATGGTTAATAAGTCTTTTGGGTTTTCACTCTCATATAAAACAATAATGGATTCTCCACCGAATTCTTTTTCTAATTCCAAGTTATCTTGAAAAGCCTTTGTGTCTTTTTCAATTAATGTCTCATTCCCGGTAGCAAGGTTTACGCTAGCAGCACCTATCGCCAAGACAAATATACTTACAATAGACAAAAGGATTAATTTCATAGAATTATTTTTAATTAACACAAATATACGATTTAGCACTTTCATGTTCTTCCTCCTTTTATGTTAGTTAGCACAAACTTACATTTAATGTTCACTGTTCCTTTAATGATTACTTTTAATAACCAGTTTATATTGTATGTTAGTGATAACTTACAATAAATATATTTTATTATTCATTAACTGTCAACTATTCTAAATGAGATATTAAATAAATTTCATGTAGAAGTAACTTTTTATAGAAATAACCATGATTTTGCAGACCAAAAAGAAAGATCAATAGCAGATAATATTATTCACGCCATTGATCATTTTTTATAAATCTTATTTCCACTATGAAAATAAGATTTAAAATTATTATTCTTTTAGTGTCTACCTTCTGTCTGCATTCTTCTATAACCATAATGTTTAATGGTATATGTAGCAATTATCCCAAAAACAAAAAAAGCCAAAATGCTTGAAATGACTGTACTTGTTCCTGCCTCCCAAGGTAATTTTACTTTTCCTTGGGCAGCATTTAAAGGAATAACAATTGCCCAGATTATCCCTCCCCAAATGATACCAATAATAAACGTCCCTAAGTCTTGTAAGACCTTTGCTTTTCTTATGATATTTAACAGGAGATAACCAGCAATTTGACCGGCACCAATGTGAAGAAGTAACTGTACAAAAGTTAGTTTGGCCCCCATATGTGAAATACCCATTTTCTCAGCCATCATTACAATCCCTGCTTGAATTAAAGAACCGATTAAAAACCCTAATGAATATTTTAAATACATATCTCTTTCCTCCTTGTTATCTTAGATTTAATCAAAACAAATATTAATATTCATCTAAAATAAAAAAATCTCGAAGGAAAAAGGAATTTTAGGGGATATTGATACTTTCCAAACAGGAAAATTTCTTTATGAGACAAATTAAAAAGGGATACTTTCTTCTGAAGTCTGCTTTATATTGGAGTATTAAATATTACCCGTATCATGTCATTATACGGTCCACTAAAAGTGTTTTCTTAATTCTTATTGCCATTTGTTCTGGAAAATTATCATACAATACTCTTGTCAATGCATCCAATTAGACGTTGTTCGGTATCCTTGGGAAGTATTTTGGAATCCCCTCCTTCATTTTGGGGGATTCGTACATGACAAAACTATAAAGAAAACTAATGATTTTTTGCTTTTTCCAAATCCTAGAGCAAAATATCTACCCAAATCTTAATAGAGGTGCCCAAGATTAGTAATGCCAAAATCCATTGAAGAACTTTAGTGTTCACTTTTTGACCCAATTTTGCTCCCAATGGGGAAGCAACTAAACTTGCAACAACCATAATCAGAGCAGGAAGTAATTCTACTTGTCCAGTCGAAACCTTACCTACTGTAACACCAATAGAAGAAATGAAAGTAATGGCCAGCGACGATGCGATTGTCATACGCGTTGGAATTTTAAGCATAACGAGCATAATTGGTACTAATAAAAATGCCCCCCCAGCACCTACGATTCCTGCTGCTGCTCCTACAATTAACGCGGCTATCCCTGCCAACCATTTATTAAATGAAACCTGCGCTGGTGGTATGCCTTCTCTACCCCTTTTTGGTAAAAACATCATAACGGCTGCTAACAAGGCTAATATCCCATATACAAGGGTAATAGTTTCTTCTGTCATCATTTTTGACCCATAACTTCCTATGAAACTACCTAATAATATACTTATACCCATGTACGTAATTAATGTTCGATTCAAATACCCACTTTTCCTATAGGCCCATACTCCACCAATGGTTGCAAAAAACACTTGCACTCCCGTTATCCCAGTAACTTCATGGGCACTTAATACACCTACACCGACTAGTGGAGGTATATATAATAACATTGGATAATTAATGATCGCTCCCCCAATACCAGCCATTCCTGAAATAAATGAACCTATAAATCCTAGGAGGAAAATAGTTATTATAAATATAAAGTCCACTCTTACACCCACTGTATGGGAAAAGGGAACCACTTTAGTTCCCTTTCAAAATTGGATTACCCTTTTTTAATCCAGAACTTTAGTACACCTTCATCTTCTGTGTCCTTAAGCAATTCATGACCACCTGATTTTGCCCATGCAGAAAGATCACTTTTTGTCCCTTTATCTGTAGCATGAATTTCTAAAATCTCTCCTACTTCTAATTCATTGATTGCCTTTTTTGTTTTTACAATTGGCATTGGACATGCTAAACCTTTTGCGTCTAATACTTTTGCTATGTTCATGTTAAAACTCCTCCTAGTAGATTCATATTTTACTTATCGAACTGCACAACGGTTTGGTCCGATTTCCATTTCGCGTTGTTTTTCTTCATCTGGACTGATTTTACCCATATTCGTTTCACGAATTTCCTGATAGGAATTTGGTTGTGGCGGTAAGTTTTCAGTCACTAATTTTCTAAATTCATTTTCGTCTTCAATATTTAAACCATGATTTTGTTCAAAAAGGGTTCCTAATTTTTTAGAAACACTGCCATCTTCGTTTAATTCATCAATAATCATAAAATGAGCGGGAAGAACAATAAGTTCCTCTGATAATTTCCTATAACGTTTGTAAAGACTTTCTCTCAAATCGGTTACCCAGTCTTCTGCCTTACCGGCTAAATCGGGTCTACCAATAGAATCAATGAATAAAATGTCACCTGAAAGTAAGAACTTTTCATCTACAACAAAAGACGTTGATCCAATCGTATGACCGGGAGAATATAAAGCGTGAATATTAATTGTTGTATTACCAATTGTTACATCTATACCACCCTCTAATGGTTGATACTCATATGTGACTTCTATTGCATCCTTTGGAGGTAGCCAGTACGTAGCATTGGTTTTTTCTGCAATTGCTCTTCCACCTGAAATATGATCCGCATGTAAATGTGTATCAAATACATGTATAATTGTTGCATTAATATCTTCAGCAAACTTAGTATAGATATCTGTCATTCTTGTTGCATCGATAATTGCAGCCTCACCATTTGAAACGACCATGTATGATAGACAACCTTTTCCAATACGAACAAATTGATAAATCTCTCCACCATCTTTTAAATTCCCCACTTTTATAGGCTCTAAGTGTTCGCTCCATGCCTTCATACCACCTTTTAAGTAGGCAACATCTAAGCCTTCCTCAAAAAGCATATCAGCAATCATGATGGATGAACCCTCTTTGGCACAAACAACTAAAATTTCTTTGTCAGATGGAACTTGACCTAAAATACCCTCCACCCCATCTAATAATTCAAAATATGGTACATTTAAATACTTTTTGGGGATAGACGTCCAATAAATATTGTTGAGTTTGGAATTCTTTATCATGGCGTTGAGACAAATATTACTGGTATGCAACTGATGACGGGTTTTGCCCAATGTGCCAAGGATAAAGAAGTAAAAAACTATTTTATTAAAGGGAAAGAACTTTCAAAGGAAATTATTAATGAGACGGAGCAAATTCTTCTTCAAAATGATATTCAACCACCAGCCACTCCGGGAGGAACCATTACAAGTTCACAAGACGCTCCTTTTTCCGAAAGGCTTATGATGTATTGCACATATCTTTTATGTAACTTTAGTATTGGTGGTCATGGTTTTGGTACTGGTTTCAGTTTACGTAAAGATTTGAACGCAAAATTAATGACATTCGGTAAAGATACGTATGAATACATGCGGGAAGGTGTTTCAATTATGATTTCTAACGGATGGTTAGAGGAACCTCCTAGAATGGATGTTAATAGCCTAGATAAGAATAATAATTAGTGAATATGGTGAAACGGAACTTCCACCTCATACTGATGACAGGGATACATTGAAGGAAAAGTAAATAAGTGCCCCTGTCAGCAGTAATCAACTTGTAAGTAGTTTCGGAGGGTCGACAGGTTCACTCCACCAGCCTTGCGGAATTCAAACAAAAAAATTGTTGTTTTAAAATTCATTTAAACTCTAAATCGCTTGTAGCCTTTATCATCATACTCTTTATTATCATAATAGTTCTTTATTTCCTTTTCTAAATCACTAAAATGATATTTTAGACTAGCATAGGTTGGAATTCCAACAAGCAACCCTATTACTGTTATCAATGCATTGTCTTCGATATTCATCAAAATATTAACTACAAGCATGATTGTTAAACATGATAAAAAAATAACCCATCTAGTCATTTTTCTGTTTACTCCTCCACTAAGTCTGACCTTTCCAGAAAGAACTCCAATAGCCGTTCCCCCTACGTATAAAAGCCATGTTTCTTGTGTCATTGGAATCTCACTTAGGAAATATATAAGAGGGTACGTCATGGCTGTTATAATCATCATTGTAAAGATTTTCCCGATTAATATGACTAGTTTGGCGGTTTTCTCTTTCCTGAATCGTGGAGTTCTCACTTCTTTACCTCCCTTTTTTCATTTGCTTTAGCCCAGCGTTCCACACTGGAGTTTAGAGAGGATACAATTAACAGAATGAGAAAGGTAATAGCAAAGCCGGGTTTTCTATCTACTATGTAGATTGTTGCTATTCCTAATATTGGACCCATTATAAGTGAATATATTGCTATTCCTTTGTAGTTCATTTCAGTTATTGTCTTTCTGATCCAATTCATTATTTCCCTCCTTTTCTTATTTACTATGTACACGTTATTAAAATGGCAACTCACTAAGATCAAGTACGTTTTTTCCAAAAATATCATTGAATGTTTCCATTAGTTTTTGCTCCAATTCTCCCTTAACACTATCTCTTGTTTTAAAAATATAAGAGTGAAAGGGATGTATTAATTCTGATATGTTAAGTTTTTCACTGGTATCAGTTTTTTCCCTTGCAAAAATTATCGGTATGTGAAGAATGTTGTTGAATACCTCTATACACGAGATAAGGTCATAGTATGTTTCAAAGGTCTCAATGCTTTCCAACAGTACTGCTTCAATTCCTTCTTTCTCAATAAACTCTTCAAAAGCAGTTCTAAGATCGAAGTCATAGAATAAATCAATAAATTGTTCTTTGCTTTGTTCGACAGTGTGGTCTTTAAATAAATCTACAATATGCAACCCATTACTTAAGGCTACGTCGACTGAATCCTCTCTTTCCTCAATCATCCTTACAAACCCAACCGTTTTATAATTCAATTGTTCAATTCCCATACTAATTCCCCCTTTGGAATACTATATTTTTAGAAACTAAGAATTCAATTACAGAAACCAATCTCAATCAAAAAATAGGCAAAGGATTGCTACCCAACTTTTAAATTTGAAGCGTGAACATACCTTAGTACTTCAAAAAGACTTTGCTTCTTACCTGTATCGACCCTTTCTTTTGCAAATACTATATTAAACTTTATAAAACTGAAAAAGTGAACAAACGAATATAGTTGCTCGAAATTATCAAATTCCGAAATACTATTAACAACAATCACATCCACATTATTTTCACTTAGACGTTCTCTAAGATTTAAAGTAAGTTCAAAATTTCTTCGTACTTCCTTATATTCTTCATCTTCAATTCCAAATACTGAATAGATATCAATTGAAAACTCCTTGGTAAGACTACTTACATGCTCAAGATTTCCATTTACATCCACTACTAATGCCTTCTTATACAGTAGTTTTTTAAAAGCCATAAAAATCCCCTCCTAATTTTTTCATTAATTTAGGTATTTTCAATTTTCCTCTTCTAACGGGGAAATCTTGAACAACCATCAATTCTTTAGATATTTAGAAGAATTATTAACTGTAGTCCAGATTTCTATTGGAACAATGGAATCATGGTGAAATGGAAAATATTTTTCAAATGCCACTGTTCCTTCTTGTGAATACTCTCTACGGTTTCCCCTGTACCACCACTATTCCCTTACTTACCACGAGACCAATGCTTAATTATTTATATATTTATTTTTTTATGAGCGAGAAACTTGCTTGGGGCTTGTTACACCTTCCCGGACGTGGGCTTTCCTTGAGCGGGTTGGTTCTAATGCTCGCTTCAGTGAAACATGGAAATGTCCCTTGTGCTGTACTTATACGGGGATTGTCCACCCAGTTCTTCTACAAATAAAAAGACCGGGGAGAGGTATCGTAGATACGTTCCCGATTCTATAGTGTAATCCATCAGTCATACATAGTCTGACAACCTCTTCCCCTTATCTTATACAGTTACTAAATATAAAAATGAGTTGTAAACTGCAGTAACAGGAAACACTACTATACCTTACGGTTTCTCCTGTACCACCACCATTCCCTTACTTACCACGAGACCAATGCTAATTATTTATTTATTTATCTTTTTAAGGGCGAGTACCTTGCTTGGGGCTTGTTACACGTTGCTGGACGTGGGCTTCCCTTGATTCGGGTGGTTCTAGTACTCCTTCACTCATAGTGATACTGGAACGTCCCTTGTGCTGTACTTATGTAGAATTACCCACCCCATCCTTCTCCAAATAAAAAAACAAGGAAAGACATCGTAGATACGTTCCCGATTCGATAGTCTAATCATCGGCCTCAACTTAGTCTGGCTCCCACTTCCCCATTTCTGAACATTTTCAAATTGTAAGTGAAAGTGAAACTTTATAAACGGGAGTTACAGGGAAACAATAAGACACCTTACGGTTCTCCTATACACCACCCTTTAGTGATCATGCTTCTTTATCCCCGTATAGCACTTTACTGTCATACATTGGTAGCCCATACTCAGGATAAACAAGTACCCCCGGTATCTGATGAATCCATTTGATATGACCTATTCCTAATTATATTTATTTTCATGGGAGAAACCACTTGAAGCGTTATACACGTTATGGGTGTAGGAATTCATTGATTGAATTGATATCAGATTGAATCCCTTTAGATAGAGATATGTTAGGGACATATCTATTACTATACTTATTCATTAGTTATACACCCCGTAAGGGGACCTGTAATCCCCTCAGGGTACATCTATAAGACTACAATTTCTAAACAAAAAACCCCGTGAATACATCCATATACCGGATATACTCACGAGGCTGTGTGCAAACTTTTTTCTTCTTAGGCAGACTTTTTTCTCATTCTGCAAACTTTATTTTAATTTGACATTGTTCAAAGACAATAATGTTGGTAACTAAAAAACCCGTTAATATCAAGGATTAACGGGTTTTTGGCATTATATTTAATTTACATTAGTGTTGGTAACCGATTCTAGACTTTTAATTGGACTTGACATTAATGTTGGTAACTAAAGCTTCCTATTAGTCGCTTGTATTTTTAGTTTTTTTCTTTAAAAACTCTGTTAGAAGGTTAGGGGCAAAGGGAAGTACTAAAAGAAAAGTCCCTTTTTCGGTGTACTTTTGAGGAACAAATATCCCTTTCATACATAAGTATTTCAATTCTCTTATGGAACCAGAATAAAAAGCCTTTCCTTTATTACTATTCTTAATTATATACCAAGCAATTTTCTTCATATCTTTGTCCAAGGACCTTAAAGTTTCAAGATATATTTTTTCTTTTCTAGGTAACCCGTAATACCCATCCTCTATCGTAGGGATAGAGACCGTATCGTTGCTGATAACCTTAGAATATTGTATAAGGTCGTCGTTTTCTTTTCCTTTATAACCTACATCTTTTATATGGATTTTTTTGTTCAATAAACCAGAAGTTGAGCGATCTTTATAAAAATATGATGACTTTTTATTTCTGACTCTTTCTTTTTCTTCGGCTATATTTCTTCTTCTAGAACCATCTTCATCTATCAAGTTAGCATCAAGCGTATTTATTTCGTTTTTTATTATGTTAATACATTCTTCTACTTCTAGATATATTTCAAAAGTTGTAAACCTCAGGACAGACTGTGCTGCATTTAAAATTGTCCATAAGTCCCGTCTACTATCATGGATTTGATGACCCGGCAGCTCATGTTGAAATCCGTCACACTCTACCACTACTTTACATAAATCCCCATATACCACAAAGTCGTACAGATAAAAACTATGACCTGTTTTAACATAAACTTGCTCATCAAAAAAAAGGTTATTTCTTAGTAAAGCATCACCCATTACACGTTCTAAAGTGGTACGAGGCTCCATTACATTACCTCCACACGAATTTTGATTTACAGAGGAAAGAAAGTCCTTCTCATTGTCTGAGAGGACTTTTTCAAAGTCAAAACTCTTCGGTTGAATTCAAAAAATAACTTTCTTTTTGTTCTCCAGTAGCAGTATTTTCGATAATTTTTTTGGTAAGGTTAAATTTATATTTTTTATTAATGGTTAATCCCATTTTGAAAGCTTCGGCAGTGGTCTTCCCTTTTAGAGTTTGTCCATTGTCCATAATAATTGCGAAAGAATTATTAGTGGAACTAGCCGATACCAATTCTCCAGAAACCATTAGCGGTTCTAATATTTCTTTTGTTTTTATGGATTCTAATTGTTGTGTAGCTTTTCTAATTTTCTCTTTATTTAGAACTACTGCTTTGTTGTTCTTGTTATTAAAATATTCAAATTCTACATTTCCCTTATCCAAGTCTTGAAACCAATTTCGCAAGATGTTAAATGTTCTATTACCATATTCCTCTGCTATATCAGTATAATCCTCTCGTTTTTCCAATTCATCAAAGAGTTGAGTCAATTGGTCTAATGCAGCTAAATCATGACTAGCCATAATTGGATTACTGTTTTTCAGATTAAGATGTAGTCTAAAGGAACCAGCCGATGTAGCATTAAGAATTAATTCACTGGATTCAAATATCTCCTTTGGAATCATTCCACGGTTATTCCCCTTACCAAAAAAGGTATTATAAAGGCTTGTAAAAACTCTTTGAATACCAGATGAAACTAAATTCAACGACCTGAGACTTACTTTACCTGAGGGAAGAGGAGAGTGGATTCTGACTAATAAATCTTCTTTTTTAAGTCTTTGGTTTTGTTCAAATCTAACTATTTCATTGAAGGAAAAGCTAGCAAGTTGATAATAAGGATTGCTTTGATCAAGCTTTTGGAATGATTCTTCGATTTGTTCTTTAATAGGAAAATCAGATCGCAATTGTGAAGGAAAAGAAATGGATTCAAATTCAGACAATTAAATCACCTACTCTCTATTATAAAATAAGTTCTATTATACCCTTATTTCTTGCTTCTCGGTCAAAGCCAAATTGACCCATCCAATATTTTGTTTGGTATTCAAAATGCCTTATTGCATCGATTTCGTTACTAGGTAATAAAGTGTGGTCTATACAGAAGTAGGCATCACAGTAATATTGTACGCCGATTGTATGAATTTTTTTTGCTTCATTTTGAAGAAATTGTTGAATATATGGAATATCATTTGGTTGAGGATTAAAGTAAAAAACCAAATCAATATCGTTCGGATCTATTTTGTTAGTTAAAAAACTACCGTCTAACCACAATTTAGATAATCTCTGTTTAACACCAATAGTACTTAGAATACTTAGGAACTGCTGAAATCCTTCGAAATTCCTGGCTCTGGTTTGCGAAGTGGAGAAGTCCCTAACAAAAAAACTTTCTACATCCTGCATTGATAATCCTCTAATTATTCCACCATTTAAGTTCCCGTGTTCATTGAAATTCACTTTTTAATCACATCTTTTCCCTCTAATTATATCTTTATGTATGAAAATCCCCAAATTGATAACTTAAATGTAAAATATTTTCAACATTAAAGAAATACATTCGACAAAAACAGTCAAAATTAGACAAATTAAAGTCCGGACTATAGCTGGCAGTGGGCGAGTGTTTACTGATCGCTCTTAAGCAAAGGTGAAGGAGCTGTTTATTCAACCTAATTCTTTCTGCATACTACATCAAACCAAAATCATCAAAACCATCATTACTTTATTTGATTTTCACTTTTTGTTCTCTCCACTTGCCAATCTGATCTTGAACATGCAAGCCATTTAAAAGTCTAACGTTTACACCTTCAGCAGCCGCTATTGCATCTTTTGTATAATTGCTTGTGGTAATACACCAGGCATCAAGACACTTATGTACACGTTTTCCCGCACTTAGCCTTAATATAGTATTGTTCCCAACATTTTTTGTTTTCCAATGTTTGCACTGAACGGCAATTTTATAGTTCTCTTTTGGATCAGTTAGGATAATATCCACTTCATGATCTCCTGAGCCACCTACGATTTGAGGCTTATACCCCTTATCCTCATAGTACATGGCTACTAACCTTTCAAATTCCTCACCACTTAGTTCATCAATATTTGAATGTAATATTTCAATATCACTACGCTTCCTGTTAGAAGACTTACTTTGTGGGTATTTACTTTTACTTCTTTTGCTTTTCTTTCCCTTATTGGATTTTGGTTTCTTTTTGGCCGGAAAAAGCAGCTCAGGAATTAGAACGCCAGCTATCAATATAATAAATAACATGTACCAAGGCGGGTTATTAGCAATTAACCAAAACCATGCTAATCCAGCAATAATCATTCCCATATTTACAAGTTCTTTCATACCCGATCCTCAATTCATTTTGAAAAAATCGTTCTCTTAATTTCTTTAACGTATATCATTTATTTTAAAATGATTTCTTCATACAATCTTTACACTTCGCACTTCGTCTACTATTAGGGCTTCTTTGCCATTCATGACCATTCTCACATATCCACCAATATTCTTCTCTCGCATATGCTCCTACTTCATTTGGGCTAATATCACCATTTTTGGTTGGGTGCCACTGTTTAGCTATTTCTGGTTTTTTTACAACCAATGAATTTTCCCGTTTAGCCTTTTTAGGTTTATAGCGCCCAAAAAGTTCATAACATTTGGGACACCCACGCCCTTCTACTCGACTATAAATAAACGCCTGGTAGCTATGATTTTTCTCGCAAATCCACCATACCTTCTCATGAGAACCTTTAGTCACGTTTTTTGGTGTAAGATTGCTATTCTTTGTATAATTCCATTCCATTGTCAATTGAGGGTGTGTAGTAAATAGACAGTTGGTATCGTTCACCCTTTTACCTGCACAATACGGACATCCCTCACCATTACCCGTTCGTCCATTTATCATCTTGTCGTAAGTTGATTTACACATAGGACAATTCCAATAGACCAATTGATTCGAATATGGTAAATAGGCGTCGGGAGTATTTTCGTTTAGATTATAATCCCACTCTCCTGAAATATCTGGATACAGTAATTCCAAGTTATATTCTTCTGTTGCTACTTGACCACTGCAAAATTTGCATCCATGACCTTGTGCTTTACTACCTATCTGGGCTAAAGTTGTGTGTTTTTGTTCGCAAGTAAACCAAGCCTTGAAATTCGAATACTGTTTGAAATGTTCAGGCCTTAAAGGAAAGTTTTTGTCATAGTCCCATACGACTTCTATTTCTGGACACTTGTCTAATAGATTATCTTTTTCAATGATAGGCGGAATCTGTGCAAGTATAGCGATATTGTCGACATCCACATTCACCTTGTTTTTTAATCTTTCGATACCATTTGCAAGTCCTATATATTGTCCTTGAATCATAGATAATAGATGTATTATCATTTTACCCACCGTTTTATTGGAAGAACGATCATAAAGGTATTCCTGGACTCCCTCAATATCTAGTAGTGGTAATCCATTATCTCTAACCCGAATTAATCGATATCCTCTATCTAATATAAAACCACTCTTTTCCTTATCAATCTCTACTCTTTCCCTATGAGTATGTCCACCATCATATTCAATGACAAGATTCAGCGAAGGAATAAAAACATCTACAGACTTGTACATTCCAAGTTTCTCTATTGGAGCATTTAACTGTGCATCCGCAAAAAGTTGTTTAACATAGAAATAAATCGCCAGTTCCGGAAAACCGACATTGTATCTTTCATGGCATTTTGGACATCCCGTGTTCTTAATTGCTCTACTTTTAGCTTGAGTTTTCCAAACATATTCACATCCTTTGCAACTCCAAAAAATGATTTTGTCTGAACCAGTTCTTACATTGAATGGTGTGTTTTGTTTATTTTCGAAAGGATGCCATTCTTCAATTAAATCTGGTCGTTCTTCAGCTATGAATCCTCTGGTATTTTTCAATTTTTTATTCTCCATATATGAAACTTGATTAAGTATTTTTTATTCAGGAAGTACCTCTAACTCCTTCAGCTTTTTGAGTTCATGCAGAATAATATACATAATAGGAACCACCAGGGGTGCTCCTGTTTGAAGGTAGTGTCCAGTTCCCAACAATCCTACTCCACGTAGCCGATGCAGGGGGTATTGCTTTTTCATAGGGTCTAAAATTCATGGCCTCTTCCATTGGCGCATTCAGAGGATACATGTACGTTATTTGAAATTTTTGTTATCTCGTATTCAACATCGATAATATTAGTAACTAAAAACCCGTTAGATCAAGAGTTAACGGGTTTTCATGCATATTTTCAATTAATTTGATTATGGATAATCCTTTTTTATTATCCAAAAAAGCCTAACAATTAATCATATAGATTAACCATCATCATAATCTCATCTATTACTTGTTGCAAATCTTCAAGCGTAACAACAAACCATTCTTTAGGAATTAACATTTTTCCATTTGCCCCTAAAATGGTAACATCTAAATTGTTACTTGAAAGAGCATGATGAATTGTGGTTTCAAACTTGCTGCCGTTCATATTGTACACTTGATAGCTACTTACGATTTCAACCGGTGCATATAGATATGTTGATTCATTCTCTGCGTTCCTAATTCTGTTTTCGACTGAACCTGTTGTAAAACCAATCTTATATAAGTTCTTAATGGAACTAATTTGCGGATCCTTACTTAATGATCTTAGCACGTAGATATAACCTGTAGAAACATCATCTTCTCTCACATTATCCAATAATGTTTCTTCATTGTCGGTGACACGTCTTCCATGCTTATACAGTTCAGCAGATAACGAACGCAGCAACATATCTGATTTTGTTCCATTTTCAAATATACACTGCAGTCTAGCATTCATTTTTCCCTTTATCTTTTTACGTTCTCCCACTGTTTCCACAAAAAGGAGCACTCCTTTTAAAACGTAAAAACTATCCGGGAGAATGTCCTGTTCATTTTGGAAAGGTACAATTTTTCGTTTACCCTCGGTTATTTCCCGATGACACTTCTTAAACAGCTCCTCATACTTTTCAAAGTCTTTCATCTTTTTTCGTTTTGCAACGTACTCAGGCATTGTCGTTACCTTTTGAAGCGAGCTTGTATCGTAAATTGAAGCTATATCATTTGAAAGACTATTTCCCAGCAACTCAGATGATCCACTTTTTAGTATATCTTCAACTGAATTAATTTGAGGAATGCTGAACTCTTTTTGTTTTTTTTCCAGCAATCCAATTTCATCATACTGTTTTAAATATTCCACTCGCTTAGGGTCTTTGCAAATTCCAATCAATCGACTAGCCAGACCTCTTTCCGTTAAGTCAGTAAGCACTTTTTGGGGTTCACGTCTATGTTCTTTAATGAAATCAACAATCTCTAAAAACTTTTCGACTTCGGGATCATAGTAAACTTTAGGGCTTTTTTTAAGTGGTATTGTAATTTCGCTAAACAGCATACTATCCATAATTTCATCAATTGAATGGTATCTATTGGCCATTTTCACGTTTTCTCCTTAACTCTTGCATGTAAATTACAGCTTCACCCATTCGTCTTTCTATCGGGTCATCGGATTTTGGATCAGGTCGTCTTCCTTTTGTAAGAAAGAACTCTTCAACCTTTGGCCAAATAAAGACTAATTCATCTTCATCAAATGAAATGCGTTTTGCGTCAATAGATTCCTGAATAAGTTTCAATACTGGTGAGTTCAACTCTTTTGATAGGACTTCGAACGCTTTCTGGAATGGATTGATTGAATCAATCAAGTTAATGTCTAAATCCTCAATATTTACGAACTTATCCGCCATGCGAATAAATTCCTTGTTTCCTACAAGTTCAGACTTAGCACCTTTCATCACAGTATCTAATACAACATGCTGTCTAATTTCCTCAATTTCTTCATCTGATAAGTTTGGATAAACCTTTTGAATTACTTTAGGAATCAATACTTTATTTAAAACTTTAGGATCGACTTCTCCAGTAAATGTTTTTTGAACCTGTGAATCTTGCATGATTTTTGCCTTTAAATCATTTATATCATTTTCAATAATTTTCTTTACATTTTCTGTTGACGGCTCTTTCAATCCCTTAATGAACAATTCTCCTGTCGGAGAAGATCTTTCGTTTTCATTTCTTCTTCGTTTAAACTTAAAGTCAGGTGTAAGAACCTGCTCCATTAATAAAGAAGCAGAAATAGCTTTAAGCATTGTATTTACTGTATAAGTTACTACTTCGTCCTTTGAATCGGGTTTTGCAATAAGGTTGGTGAATTGAGCATGAGTTTTGTTATAACTATCTCTTGTACAACGCCCAATAATTTGCACGATTTCTGTAAGTGAGCCTCGATATCCAACTGTCAAAGTATGTTCACAAAACGGCCAATCGAAGCCTTCTTTCGCCATACCTAGAGCAATAATTATGTCTAAATCATCAAGCTCTTTAACGTTGCGTAGATACGCAACTACTTTCTCACGTCCAGCTTGATCATCCACCAAATCGGCAACCTTTAATATTTTTCCGTCAGTATGTCGCTTAACATAAATAATTCCAGTTTCATCATCTTGAAAATCAACTTCACCAACCAAATCAAGAATATGACCAACTTCATCGTACTTATCCTTTGTTGATTCTCCTGAATTCACATTTGGAATATGAACGATTGTTTTCTTATTCGTATCCAGGACTTCATGGATAGCTGATGTGTACTTGCCTTGATAAAAGTGATATCCAATCCCGAAGCCTTTTAGATACTCGTATCCATCAAGCTGTTCATAGTATGAATAGGTTACTTTATCGAACAACTCCTCATATTCCGGCAAAAGAATTGGTACAGAATCACCCCGGAAATATGAGCCAGTCATCGCAACAATGTGAGCTGTTGAATTCCGAATAATACTACGAAGCAATTCACCTAATCGAGAATTAATATCGGCTGAAACATGGTGGAATTCATCAATCGCAAGCAAACAGTTATCAAAGGCTTGATCGTCAATTTTTTCAAATGCGGATCGTAATGTCGAGTGAGTACATATTAACACTTTATCGTCCGATGTCATAAATCTCACAAATGCATTAACCTTTTCCAGACCAGCAATTGTTAAATTATTTTTAGGATCAACCTTCCAATCAGCAAAGAATCCGTAACTCTTTAAATCAGTGTTTTTAAACGAAGAACCAATGGAACGTTCAGGAACTGCCACAATAACTTTCTTCAAGCCTTGATTAATTAACTTATCTAATCCGATAAACATTAACGCCCTGGATTTACCTGATGCTGGTGGTGCTTTGACTAGCAGATATTGTGAATTACGTTTCCCAAATGCTCGTGCCTGCATTTCACGCATACCATATTCATTTGTTTTCTTGCTTCTTCCAGTTTGATGGTAATTTATTTCAATTATATTTTCCATGATTACTCCTATTGTTTAGCATTTCTTGATATATTTTAAGTAGTGCTTCTAATCGTTCCTCATCAGTTTCAAAAACTTTTTGACGATATGCTCGTTCAACAATACTATCTAATTTTTCATGGGCTAATTTTAAATCCATTGGCATTTTTCCCTGATCATATAATTCTGCTAAAGTTCCTCCAAGCTCTTCACGAATATCTAAAATATCTAATGCAGCAGCTTCTATTTCTTGCTTTCTTCGTGTCGATATACTTGGAAATGGAAAAGTATTATACACAATGCCAGATGAATATCCATAACGCGTCTCTAGCCTTCCGGCAACAGCTCTCATCCAAGTCATATGCATTCTTGAAGATAAAATTCCCAATAGGCTTATCTCAGCATTAGGAATTACATAAACTTTGTTAGAAAGGATAGTTGAGGATTTCTCTATACCTATTGGCACATAAAATCTATTTTCAGAACTAAATGCAGGAACAATAACACTCATTCTTTTATCGTCCTTTGAATAAAAATATTCTGGACCTCTTTGAACAAATGAATAAGGAGTCTTGGCTGCATTTTGAGTAGACTTTGCTTTGGAAGACAATCTAGCCTGTCTAACTATCTCCATCCTGTCACGAACAATTGGATTGTCTTTAATCTCTTCGTAAGTCTCAGAATTCAACCACAAACAATATCTAAATGTGTTATTAATAAATTCATCAGCACCGATATATCTCCAAATATAAGGATTCAACTCAGGGTAACTCTCAATCACTTTTTCTCTTTCCTCAGGAGAAAAGATTAACCCCCCTCCATCACGAGGCATACTACCAAAATCCATTTTAGGGAACCCTGAAATACTTTTCTCCAATTTAGACACTATTGTGTCCTCTCCCTCAGTCAAATATGGGGTAATATGCTTCACACTCTTTTCATTCATTCCTATGTATAGTCTCTTAGTCTTAACGTTTTTATCACTCGAATCCAATCCAACAACAATCACAGTAACACCGGCATTTTTTTTTGCATTGTTGTTCCATTTGAATGAGGTATAAGCAAAAGATATTTGAGTATTCTCTAGAAGGCGTTTCCATATCAATTCAACTTGCTCACCTTGACAAATAGAATTCGTCGAAACGAAAGCGACTCGAACCAGGTCATCCTTAATATAATTCGCTGCCAATTGAAACCAGCCAGCAATATAGTCGACTTGTTTATAATTACTTTTTGGTCCATATACACTCATAAGATCTTCTTTATGATTAGGGTTTTGTTTCTTAGAACCTAAGTACGGTGGGTTACCAAATATATAAACTTCCTCATTTTTTGTATAAGGACAAACTTCATTCCAATCCACTCGTAAGGCATTAGCACAGCGTATTTCACCTGCGGATTGAAGAGGGAGAGTAGCACGAACCTTATCGTTAAAGATTTCTTCTAACTCCATATTCATTTGATGTTCAGCAATCCAAAGTGACAACTTAGCAACATCGTGTGCAAAATCATCAATCTCAATTCCATAAAATTGATCAAGTGTCACAGATGGAAGATACATAATATATTCTGACAATTCCCTCTGTCTTAACAAGATTTTGATTTCTAATCGTCTTAATTCTTTATAAGTAATAATTAAAAAATTACCTGAACCACACGCTGGATCAAAAAATTTTATTTTTCCTATTCGCTCATAAAGAAGGTTTAGCTTATCCATATTGTCATAAGCCTTTTCAAAGGCCTCGTACAATTCGTCCAGGAACAATGGTTTAATCACTTTCATAATGTTTGGAACACTCGTATAATGCATCCCTAAATGACTGCGACTTTCTTCCGTTGCCACTGCTTGAATCATTGAACCAAAAATATCAGGGTTGATTTTTGCCCAATTTAACAATTCACCGCACTCAATGATTAATTTTCTGGATTTTGATGAAAACTTTAATTCTTCATGCGGTTCTGTGAACAACTGTCCGTTTACAAATGGAAATTCTTTTAGATATGAAGGAACACCCTCTCTTTCAGTCTTATCCAATACAATGAACAAATCAGTAAAGAATTTATTTAAATCTGACCCATCTTCTTCAGTCAATGTTTTAATAGGATTAGTAAAACTATTCCGTTTGAAAATGTCAGTATCTTCAGCAAAAAAACAGAACAACAAACGGATAAGAAACAAGTCTATCCCTTTATAATTTTCAGTGATGCTATTTTCTTTACGAAGTACATCATAAAGGCGAGCAAAACGTTCGGCTGCTTTAATGTCGGCTGGGTTTTCTTTTTCAAAATCAACTTTTTCAATCCCTTTCCAAGCTAGGAAGAAATCGAAATATTGAGGAAGATCTTCAAACTTAATATCGAGCGCTTCCTGTGTCTTTGTATCTTTCGCTAATATTCTGCCAAAATCAGTAACCAATACGTAACGTGGCTTTGCTGATAGTTCGGCCACTTGCTTTTCAACTTCAACAAAGCTGTCAAAAAGGTTTCCTTTCCTAGCTTGCTTAAACCAGATCTTATTCTTTAAATGAACTTCACCTGGACTTTTTGTAAGGTTCTGATTTCCGTTTTTTAGACGTGTAATAGTAGCCTTTGGAATATCATAAACATCGAGTAAATCATATAAGAAATCTGACTGATCTTCTCGGTTAACTATTTCGATAATTCTATCTTGTAGATCAATGATTGCCATTTCCATTGTTCCCCCATAACACCTAAATTTCTTTCTTTATTCATAAAACCCAATTGTAACTTTGGTATATTTTAATTATATCACTCATGTAAATATTTGGGTTACCTATTTCAAGGTTCGGTTAGACATTCTATCTACTTTAATCAGCGTTTTAAAAAAGTAGGCATAATGATGAGAACTGAGAATAATATTGTAAAAATGAAATTATAATGTGAGAACATAGTATAAATAGAAATTAATCGTTAGCAATAAAAAAAAACCTTCGTCCTAAAAAACGAAAGTGTACCTTTAATTATTTCTAAGATTGTAAATAACATAATCATTTCAATCTTTTTTTGAGCCATTTAATTAATTTATTTTCTTTCTTTATTGAACTTTTGATATATCTTTTTACTGCCACTTGGTCATTTTTTATGACATTACGTATAGCGAGTTCTGACATTTTCTCTGCCCATATCACTTTGTTGTTAGTAATAAAGTAGTGGGACTTGCACTTATGAGTCCAGTTTCCAATTGATGGATACAGCGATACAGTTTCACCATCATATGTCAATTTCCATCTTGCAGGGGAGAGAGAAGTCACTATATCCGCCCCACACCCGCAAGCACACTTATGTTTAGCAATATCATATTCAATGGAAATATACAGGACATTCTCTTCAAGTTCAGAAGGTATAAAATCAACAAATTCATGCCTCATTATTTATTTCCTCTTCATCAAGTATAAAAGTAGAGTGCATAAATGCATCCTCACTTAAATAAATACCATTCATCTTTTTCCAAGCAATTACACCCATAACTGCATTCAATGCATTTAATTCTGCTATTTGAATGTTTGTTGCATATATATCTTCATCTGCTGCTTGCCCTATTGCAATTTTATTTAAATACGATTTATTGTCAGGAGTAACAAGTGTTTTTCTTATCACTCCCCTTAATGAATCTTGAACTAAGCTTATTCCCATACCTAAATCTACAAATGGAATTCCAGAAGCTATGAGGTAATCGATTATTGGCTGTTTGGCTGTTGCTTGATCAACTGCTAAGAAAACAAAATCATGTCCGTATAATAGATTTACATTAGAATCATCGAGAAATACTTCGTGGGCCGTAATGCCATTTCGGAATTTGTCATACATTCTTTTCAAATAAGAAACTTTACTAGGCCTTAGTTTCAGCTCTTCTAAATCCATTGCTCCAGGTATTCTAAAACTATTGTGATTATACATTTCATCTCCATCGAAAATAGAGATTTGGGCAACTGGAGTTTTAATTACAAAATCTAAAACAAATGATCCTGTTCCGCCCAATCCTACTATTGCTATTTTTTGACCACCCAGTCTTTCAGATAAATGAGCAACTCCAGCTCTTGCAGAATTTGTATCAGGATATTTAAACACACTATCATTGTTATAATTTTCATATGCAAAGTTTTGTGCTGAAACACTTGAATCAATAGACTTTGCAGGTGCAGACAACAAATCAATATACTTTTTCATCTTTGTATAAAAGTCAGAATAACTTCCGTTTTGAGGTTTTGAAGAAAAATAGTATGAACCAATGATATCTCCAGTCAAAGTATTACTTTGGTGACTGTGTACGTAGGATTTCTCTTCGTTTCCGAACTGATCACATGGATGTTCACCAACAAATCTTACTGTATGATCTTGTGGTGGTACTGTCATATCTCCGGACAATGTTAATGGGCAATAAATGGTACCAAATAAAATTTTCTTTTCCTTATTTACGTAAGGAACCCCTTTGATCACTAAGTTACTATTAATAATTAAAACATTATATCCTTCGACTTTTAGCTTTTTTAAGTCGGTGTTATGATCTATTAGTGGAATCGACATTTATCCTCATCCCTTCTTTCATATTAATTTCATCCCCAAAAGAGTATTCCCTTTTATGTTTTTCACCTTGGTCATTTTTCAAAGTTACAATCATCGTATAAGACTTCTGCGATTCATCATAGTTTCCGTACGCAAGTCTTACTACATCTTGGAAGGTAAATTTCCGCTTTTCAATTTCCCTTGGTTCTCCATTAATTATTACGGTTATTAATTTTTTCATAGATAACTTCCTCTCCGAATTATTTTTCCTTACGAATACTCTTAAAGGGTTTCTAGCCACTTGTTCTGATCTATAATCCTGCCGGTAGCTGAGTCTCTTTTAATCCAATTGCCATTTGGCCATATGAGCTGGGTTCTATTTTTTATAGCACCAATTCGACTCTTTCCGAGAACACCATTTTTAGCCATAGCCACACCTCCTATTTGTTGTGTTGATAATCAACTCAACATTTAATGTAAAAAAAATTATATATTAAAACTCATTTGTCCCATTGCTTCCTCGGGAGAGTTATATATTGTCTTATTATCAAAATGTAATAACCTCAATTGTTCGATACGTACTTTAAGAGCAGTAATCGAAACGTCTAACTCATCTTTTAGCCAATATAAATCTTGCCAATTAACAGTTCTTTCTCTCTTTATTTCATTTAAAAATGACTCTATAATGGGTTTCGGCATTAATATACACCCAGCAAACAGGTCTGCCTGGAACTCCTCAGGTGGCTTTCTAGATTTACTCCTACAATAAAAAACCTTTTTATTTGTTTCTAATTCTAAACATAATTGGGACTCATCTGATGCATGTAAAACCCAATGCCCTAACTCATGTGCAAATGTAAAATTTCTTGTTCCTATTTTTTCTTTAAATAAATCCTTTTGAGATTCATTCATTACAATAGTTTTCTCATTTGGATAAATTGCGGCCATTACAATTCCATCAGACTTTAAATAGCTGATATCCTCCCACAAAATACTGAGTTCGTAATGAAATTCTATTATTTCCTCAATTGGAACAGGAACAAGACCGTTAGTATGAACTTCAAAACCATAGTCATTTAAGATTTTTTGTGTAATAACTTCCATTTCATCAATTGTAATAAACCGCAAATTTTCACTCCTCCTCGTCCACTACTTTTTTTATTCTCTCCCATTGTTCTTGGGTCAACCTATCTGCACTTCGTAAAAACATTGGAACGTTCTTATTTTCTGTTATCGTCTTCCGGAAGGTACTTGGTACCTTCTTGGCTGCTAATAGCATTGCTTCAGGATTTTCTTCGAATAGTTCAGCCATTTTTATTATTTTATCTTCAGCTGGTGGTTCCATGGAGCCATTTTCAATTTTACTAATATAAGTAAAATCTATCCCAATGAGTTCAGCTAATCGACGTTGTGTGATTTTGTGTTCCCTACGAAGTGATTTTAGCAGATTGCCGAATTCACTCATATTTTCCCACCCTTTCTAAAAAGAACTTACCACGGTGTTGAGTAAAATGTCAACATTTTTTCTTTAATCCCTCAATCTCTTCAGTAATTTCTGATTTTAACTTATCAACATACACTGATTTCAGTCCAGCAGATCGAATAACTTTCCATACTTTTATAGAACCATGAGTCTTTCTCATTTCTGCTACTACGCATTTAATTCTTCTTATTTGAAATTGTTCTGTCGTTTCTAAACTCTGATTAAGAGCTTCTTGAGTTAAAGGAAGCTTGTTGAGATTTTTAGAAAAACATGTAGATTCATTTAATCTTCTAAAAATCTCGTTTTTAGTTACTTTTACGAATGGATATCTTTCTTTTAAAATTTCTCCTACAACTGGTTCTACCTTTACTGACATCTCTGCATCTCTTTTTTCCCAATCAATCCTTAAGCATGAGTTTTTTGTATTCTTCTTTATATCTATGCAAGAATGCTTTATTAACCATTCTTTATCATTACGATATAACCACATATAAGTTTTAGGATCTCTATGACGAAGTTCAGTAATTGAAGATTCTTTATTTATTGACATTAATTTAGTCCATTGAGATCTGTAACTTTGTTTTCTCTCTTCTTGTAGAGTAGATTTTTCGTATGGCATATTCTCCAATTTTCCGGTTAAATGCTTTTTTACAGTTTTGGAATCTACTCCAAGTATGTTTGCTACATTGCGTAATGAAAAACCACTTTGTTTCAACTCTTTTGCTTTCTCCTCCCAAATAGAACCAAAGCATTTTATGCGACCAATTTTATATTGATCTCCCTCGGTTTTATCTGGTCCTTTTCTAGAATAAACAAACCCGCATGAACAAGTAAATGTCCCTACGGGGTCACCCGATTTATAATCCCTAGTTATTGAGCAGGAATTAATAATTGGTTCTCTGAAATGTGGAGCTGCTCTATTTAAGCATAACCAAGGACCTCTACCAAACGGGAAATATGAAGCTTGGTCAATATTACTAACCATTTTATGAATGGTTTCACCTAAAAACCCCAAGAATAAAATGTGTCTCAGTGGATGACAACTTAATTCAGACTTTCTTAATAGCTTATGTAACCAGTTATCTTTTTTATCTAATTCAACATAGCAGTTTAGAGACTGAAGAAATTCTTTTCCATAGTAGTCATTGAATTGAGGAATCAATTCTTTCCATCTAATTCTTTCCCCTACTGATACCAACCCTAGTTCTTTAAGTTTTACCAGATAATAATTTTGTATTTTTATTGATTTCAAGGGTTTAATATTGTTGTTCAAGAGGAAGTATGTCTGTTCTGCAATAAATATATGATGTTTATATTCGCTCTTTGGAATTACTTCTGTTGAATTGCATTTACTACTATTTATTGTTTCAAGAGGAATAAATGCATGTTTATGTTTTCTATCCGAAAAAAAGACATTAGAGTCATTCAATTCAGTTAGATGCTTAGAGCAAATTTTAACCCCTTCTACTTGATGAGTGCGATGCCAATAAGCTTCTCCATTATTGTTTAATTCTTCATCAACACATTGAGAACAGTATTTAAGATAGTCATTACTTTTAATATTACTCGATACCCTTCCGAGTTTCATATAAAGTGAAGCCCCATTTTCTTCCCTCATTCTTCTTACTAATTCCAAATATCTATCCTCCGGAATAAAAGGTGAATAATAAGGAAATAATGTATGATTTTCTATTATTTGATCTGGAGTGTACTTATTATTGTCAGGAATCCTTTGAGAAAACTGATTCAAATTTGCAGGTAAAACAGTAGTGGCACAGATAGTTTTCATTCCAAAAATTTCATTTGAAGTATGCTTAGGATTTTCATTACCAGAATATTTGTGATACCTAGCGATTACACTAAATAACATTTCATCGTCATACAAAGTAGGGAAACAACATATCATTTAACTTCTCCAGTTTGATATAGTTTTTATTTTTATTTTCCCCACTATTTTAAAATGTTATTCTGTAAAACTTCTATTATTAAGAATAGTTTTAATGGTCTGCTCAGTCTCTAAATCACAAAATCTATATAATTTATTGAATTTCTTTATACTCTCAAGTGTGATGTTTTTATAATTAGCTTTATACAAATTTTTGATAGCCATCGGTAAGCGCCTTATCAAATAATTCTGTAATGGTTCAATTTGGCTTTCTAATGTTGATTCACTTAAAGGCAGTTGGTTCTTACTTACTCTGCTTCTTTCAGTACTTGAGAGCTTTTTTAAAATAGTATGTTTTTTTATTTGGTATGGATATTCATTGTATAATTTCTTTGAGATTTTATTTATCTTAATAGATAACGCATAATCATAGGTTGTTAGATCTTTAGAAGGTCTCTTTAGCGATAATGGCTGAGGCAAAATAGTTTCTAACCATTCTTTATCATACCTTTTTAACCATCCATAACTTTCTTGGTTTTCTTTATAAATTTCTACTCTACTTACATTTTTGTTATCTTTAATATATTCCAAGATATTGAGTCTATATTTTTCTTTCTTTATTTGAAACTCATCTGAAACTGAGGTTTCTAAATAGGCTGCTATAATTTGTCTTACACTTTCTCTATCCTCTTTTTTTAGGACATTCGAACTCCCAATAATTCTATTTAGATTTTGTCTTACTCCAAACTCAGAACAATTTACCTCTGTAGAAATTTGTAAAGCAGATTTACCTTCTAAATATTTTTCTAATATTTGCTTTATCATTTTATGTCCCAACGTTTTAATCATAGGTTTCTCATTTAATCCGTTGTTTACATTCCATCTTTTTACATATATATAACCGCAATAAGGACAAGAAAATTCAGCTGTAATTACTGAACCTCCAGAGATTTTTGGTAACCGTTTATTTTTACAAATTACTTTTTTGGTATATTCATCACAATTTTTATTAATACATTCCCATGGACCCTCACCAAATGGAATGAGATTCGCTATAGGAAACTCAAAACTTATAAATTTTTCATAAGTATTAAATAAATCATGAATTAATAATAAGTAAAATAGTATGTTTTTATTATATTTATGTACCAATATCCTACTTATAAATGAATTATGAGAAATATGTCTTACATCAATTGAAACTTCTTTTAGAAGAGATGAGTCATAGTTTGCAAGAAGAGAATCAACTAATTCTTTTTTTAATACCCTTCCTTTATAATGAATATAATTTTCCTTCCAAAGAACCATTAAGATTTTTAATTTCATAAAATCCCTATCAATTGTTTTCCAGTTATCGCTCATTTGGCATAACAGATTAAATAAAGTGTATTTAAATTCCGTTTCTTTTGGAGTCATATCTTTTGGGAGTTTTTTGGTTAAATCATGTCCGTTCTTACAAAATGGAACTCTCAATAATTTGGATGGGTATTCAGCTGTAAGTTTTTCGTCGCAATTAGGACACTTGTCAATAAGTTTTGAGAAATGCTTATGACAGAAATCCATAAATTTTATTTGGTGCTTTTTATGAACATAGCATTCCCCATAACCTTCATAATCATCTTTTAAACAGAAAGGACAATATCTTACACTTTCCGCAAAAAAATCTCCAGGGACTTTTGAATAAGCTTGAAATGGATTTTCAGAACCATTCATTATAAAATTAGTAAATTCAATTCTTTGATCTTTGCTCATAAATATTTGAATCAACCTTATCCAAGTTGTATCCGAGATTAGTTTTTCTAAATTACCCATTTTATTATCAGGCAATTTGCTCAAAAGTGTTTTTAATTTATTAGGGAATAGGGGTAACTTCTTTGTTTTTTTTTCAAACAATTCATAAATACTATCTGCAAGTGAGTTATTTGGAGTTCTAATATGGTATCTATAAACTAAACTCCTAAAGTCTTCATCCGGATAGGGTTCTGGGAAATATGTTAAAGTGTTCATTTACGTCACCTTTTTAATTCACATAATTTAGTAGTTCATTACAATCTTTAACTATTCCGGCTTCAATTAATGATTCCTCTGCTGTAAGGCTTCTTGTTTCCCCTTGTTTCACAATGAACCTAATATCAACCTCTTCTAATTTAGGTTTTGGATTTTTAGCCACTCTTTTTCTTATATCAAGGCTTTCATTCAAATTTTGACTATTTTTCTCTCCTAGTCCGATTGCCAATTCGGCAATTTGTTTGAACATACTTTGTTTGTCTCCATTTTTTTTACTAGTATCAAACACTGATTTGGCTAGAGATTCTGCCATTTCAGTTTCGTTTATAAGATTAGAAGCAAACGTGATTAATTCTTCTAGAATGCTCCCTTCACTCTTTTGATTAATGGCTCTTGTATTGGCATTTTGCCTTTTTTTATATAAGTTCAAGCTACTTTGTTTAGCCTTTTTGTAATACTCATCGAAAGAAATCCATTCTGGCTGAATATCTTCTAATTCTTCTAAATACGAAGGGTCATAATTGCTTAAAATCTTATGAAATATACGTTGGAGAATACTTAAACTCTTAGAAGCCACTTCATTAATAAGAGATACAGAAATTTTTTCATCTGCTCCATTTAAGATTGCTTTTGCTTGAACATGTATAAATAACTTGACTGCTACATCAGGAATTCCTAAAGTTAGAATATACATGGTATGTTTAATTTCAGCAGTTATTGGAGTATATTTAATTGTGTACTGTTGATCCCATAGGTTTTCAATAAATTCATTCCATTCCCAGCTATTCTCCTCTAAAAAAGAAGTTATATTTTCAAGATACATATCAGATACTGCTCTACGAGAATTAGCTAAGGATTTTTCAAAGAGATACATCGCTTTAAAGGTACCAATTATTATTACTGGTATCCCTATGGTGTTTACTAATTCAGTGATAAAATTAATTATTCGCTCATCCCCACCAGAATGAGCTTTATGCACATTTTGTATTTCATCAATAATTAAAACGCCAAGATTTATTTGCGCAGCTACTTTAACCATCCTCTTTGTTAAGTTATCAATTGTTCCCCCCTTTTCACCAAATTTCTCATAATAATTAGTACCTAATAATTCATCTACTGCTACATAAAAATTCCTTGTCAACGCTCCTATTGATTTTCCACTTGGGCATTCAATTTTTAACCAAGTCACCTGCTTCATTAACAGTTGCTTACCATTATATTGACTATGGTGAATAACTTGAGGGAAAAGAGTTTTTAGAATTCGTTCATATATTTTACTTTTACCCATCCCACTTAACCCTATTTCAGCGTGACTTTGGGCTGTTTGAATATTACCAGCAAGATTTGCTCCACTTTGATCTAACCCAGTCTCAAAAATCCTATCCCAACCAACTGCAAATTGACGGTTATACATTGGTAATAAGGGATTTCTGGATTGATATCCTATTTTTATCATGTTATAAAGAGCTCTATATTTATCATAATGGCCAGGGAAAGGTAACCAGAACATAGGTTTTATTTGTTGTACTAATGACAATCTATCTTCAACACCCAATTCTAAATATTCATCTTTAAATGAAGGTACAGAAAAGAGCAATTCATAAAAATCTTCCACTTCAACTCTTGAAGGAATTGCCTCAATAAAGGGATTTCCTTTATGCTCTTCAATAATTTGTTCATTATATTCAGCTTTACAATGAATGCCTTTTAAACTATTTAGATTATCACTCCATTCTTCCACGGCTTCTTCTTCCTTTCTTACTCTTTTCTTCAAATACTTTTTGAATATGGACTTCATTACGAAATGTAGTCTCTCGGTTTTCAAAAGGAAAAGCAACTACCTCTGCCTTTTCACTTACTTTCTGACTTTCCTTAATTTCTGTTCTCGTTGTAGTTAATGCATTTACACTGCCTACTATCCTACTTTCATTTTTTTTTGTTTCTCTTCTGTTTTTTTGCCGCTCTCCAAAACTAATTCCCTGATTAGCATCTTGTGTTTTTGTTAGTGCATTCTCTACCAATTCATCTGCAAAAACGTGTAACACTGCTTTATGCTGCTTTTCAGCCTTCTCTAACCTTTTTATTTGATCCTTTTTATACTTAATAATTGCTTTTATATCCTCTAAATGTAACCCTTCATATTCGTTATATTTGTTTGTAAGAAAACATTGCTCTATTTTTCCGCATTTCAAACGAATAAAAATACTACTAACATTCCTTGGATCATAACTAATCTCTATTTCTTTCTTTCCATCAATTTCACATTCAATAAACCAACCATTTTTAATCCCCTTATCACATGTGTAACACATGTCCGAAAATTTGATTCCACCCCTTGTTATAGTGGCTTGTCCTTTTGGCAACAAATTATATACCAATAAATCTCGCGGTTCTTCATGAAATAAAGAAGAGCCCTCTTTCCATTTCCAAATACCTAGAGGAGTTAATTCGACTTTATCTTCAAACATTTCTTTAGTAACTAGAAAATTTTTCGGAAGTGCACTTTTATTAAATGTAAGAATCTGGATAATCATAAATTGGGTGAACTCATAAATAGTTAATGCTGCCTTTCTTTTTGGATCTTCATCTCCACGTTCAATCATTTTTGGAGGCTTAGCTCCAACCCTATACAATAATTCCCGTATTTCATCATTTGTTAACCTAAAATGTTGTTCTACAAAGGGTTTTAAGTCACCACGATAGGAAGGTGCATTGTCTACGTCTACTTTAATATTTACAAGGTTTTCCGCCCATCTAGACTTTAATTCACCACGATCTCCTGCCAAGTAAAGGGGTAAATTTTTGCATGGCCAATCACTTTCATCAATATGAATTCCATATTGCTTACAAAATTCAACTTTATCGGATGCAGTATTCACCATACTAACCATAATTTCAATTTTTGAGGCTGGCGATAAACTTGCATGAAATCCTACTATCATTCGGCTAAAAACATCTTTAACAATATATAATGTAGGGGTTCCAATAATTGTTCTTCTGTCCTCTGCAACCAAGATAATATCCGCAGGTGTTGAATCAATTTCATATAGATATCCGGTACTTAAAGCCCTTTCGGTTGAGTCTCCATCCATATATCTAATCTCCATTTCTGCCTTTCTTTTTCCTTTTTTATTTGAGTATTTTTCCATATATGAATATTCTTTGTTATACCAGTACATGAATTGTCTGAAAGATGGAGTTTTATCTGCTTCAACTATTGGTACCATAACTCCATGTTCACGAAAATATCCGGTATGATACCATTCTTCACACAAATGTTGATGTGTTGCTGTTAAATTCATTTTTTGCTCTATATGAAATTTCTTAATTGCTTTTTTGAAAATTTCCTTATCTCTTTCTGTAAGAATCCATCCGTTTTTATCCTTTGGTTTAGGTCCTGGGTTTTTCTTGTATTGTTTGGGTTTCGTTGTAACTCCGCAATTAAAGTAATTATTTAATAACGCATTTTTGGTCTTCCCATAAAACCAATATCTTTTAAGAAGTCTATAAATTTCTTTCTTTGACCTTCCTGTTCTTTCTCTAGTTTCTTCAACTAATGGTCCTCGGTATTTTGAATGATATATTGCTGGCTCCTCTGCTACTATATCTTTAATAACTTCCCAATTAGCATCTCTATTTTTTTTGTACTTTTTTAGGTATTCTTCTTCTGGAGATATAAGCCTTAAATCTGGCTCTCCTTTTAATATTCTCGCTCTATTATCTTCTAATTCGATTAACAGTTCTTTGTATTTAAGACTGTATGGATATCCCATATTTTTATGGTCTTCTATATTAACAACATAAATCAGATCATAATCAGGAGAAATCCATAAAACTCGAACAATTTGTTCGACCTTAAAATCTAGATCCATCAACTCAATAACACTATTTTGATAAATCAACATGGTCCATACATCCCTCCTATCCAACATGTACTGTGCTTATTGGACTTCTCAATTTGCTTAATAACAACGGATTTGAATTTTTGAATTTTTGATTCATATCTGCATCCCATTTCTTTGTTGCTAACATATGTTTAAGGATAAACATACTTGTTCCAGTTTCTATGCCAAAGGTTTTATCGCACCTAAGGCAGATTACACTTATAGAAGTATCACCATGATCATTAAAAATCATATTAAAAAGATCAATTTCTATTAGTGAAATGAGTTCTTCATTTACGCTTGGCCTAGTATCCAAATAACGTGCCTCATATAACCACTCTATATTCTTTATTAACGTATTGGGCATACTTTTTTCTGTTATAATCCCCCAATCAATCCCTTGCTCCTGAAAAAACCTCCTTTCAATTTCGAATAACTCCAAAGTACGTTTACTCAATTTTGAAGCAGGCTTAACCGTCCGAACTAAATCTATGTTTCCTTGTGAGGTTTTCATCGTAATCATAAAGTCAGTGGTCATTTCTACTGGGGTCCCTTCGACGTTTGCATGTTTGATTCCAAGCTCATTGGCAATTTCCTCTGTTCTACTTAGTGGAAGAAGAGGATACTGTTCTCGAATATCTACAACTTCCTCAATCCATTCCAAAAAATATAGAAATCTCCTTTCATGTGATGAAAGAGTGTGATGTATTCTTTTGGTTTTCCACCCTAAATGCCTAGTTATCCATCCTTCAGATGCGACTTTATTATCGTGTGCTTGAATGAACGGTTTATAATTTTCTCCTGTTCCCAATCCATATCCATTTTTCAACTTATTTTCTTGAATTTTAATTTTCCGGTTCAACCCCACCATTTTTCCACCTCCAAAATCTTTATTACCGTAATAATTAAGGTAATAAAAAAACCCTAGGGATAAACCCTAGGGTAAAAAATTAAGCATATTAATTGATAATGTTACGACTAATAAAATTCTCATTTCAATCACCGCTTTTATAAACTCAATTCACCATTGAATTATTTACCAACTAATACTGACTTTATACATGAATTTTCTTTCTAATTCTCAATTCATTTTTAAGGTACCAACAAAATTGTCGAGTTACTCACATTATTGTCGAGTTACCAACATTATTGTCGACAAACAACATTTGATTATCAGGTTCACATACTAATTATTCAACCGTAACAGATTTAGCCAAGTTACGTGGTTTGTCTACATCACAGTCGCGGTGCAATGCTGCATAGTACGCGAGAAGCTGCAATGGAATAACAGAGGTAAGAGGTGTTAATAGTTCATTCACTTCTGGAATGATGAAGCTGTCTTCGTCATCTTCCAAGCCTTTCATGGAGATGATGCATGGGTTTGCTCCACGAGCGGCAACTTCTTTGACGTTTCCACGGATGCTTAGGTTGACGGATTCCTGAGTTGCAAGTGCAACGACTGGAGTGCCTTCCTCGATCAATGCGATTGTTCCGTGCTTCAATTCTCCGCCGGCAAATCCTTCTGCCTGGATGTAGGAAATCTCTTTCAATTTAAGAGCGCCTTCCAGTCCAACATAGTAGTCAACGGCACGGCCGATGAAGAAGCAGTTGCGTGTAGTCGCCAAGAATTTACGAGCGATGTCTTCCATTTCTTCTTTCTTGTCGCAAAGGACTTCCATCGCATTTGCTACGATGCCAAGGTCTTGAACAAGATCAAAGTCGAAGTCAATTCCGCGTGATTTACCTGTCACGTTCGCTAAGATGGAAAGAACCGCAATTTGAGCTGTGTATGCTTTTGTTGAAGCAACAGCAATCTCAGGACCCGCATGCAATAGCAATGTGTAATCCGCTTCACGGGAAAGAGTTGAACCTTGTACGTTTGTAATCGTCAAGGACTTGTAGCCCTTCTCCTTGATTTGTACAAGTACTGAACGGCTGTCCGCTGTTTCACCACTTTGAGAGATGAAAATGAACAATGGATTCTCTGAAAGAAGCGGCATGTTGTAGCTGAATTCACTTGCTACATGTACTTCAACAGGAATCTTCGCCATCGTTTCGATGAACTGCTTTCCAACAAGACCTGCATGGTAGCTTGTTCCGCAAGCCACGATGTAGATGCGGTCCGCTTCATTCATCGCATTCACGATGTCGATGTCGATTGTCAGTTCATTATTTTCGTTTTGGTATGCTTGAACGATTTTGCGCATAACAAGCGGCTGCTCATCGATTTCTTTCAGCATATAGTTTGGATATGTGCCTTTTTCGATGTCGCTTGCATCAATTTGAGCTGTATATGGCTCGCGAGTGATGACTTCGCCGTCAAGGTTTTCGATTGTTACGGAATCCTTAGTGACGATGACAATTTCTTTGTCCATCAATTCAACATATTGGTCCGTTACTTGAATCATCGCCATTGCGTCGCTGGCTACAACATTGAAGTCTTCGCCTAGACCGACCAATAATGGGCTCTTGTTTTTTGCAACAAAGATCGTTTCATCGTTTTCTTCATCAAGAAGAGCAAGCGCATATGAACCTTTAAGGATGGAAAGTGTCTTACGGAACGCTTCATCCGTGCTGCTTCCTTCGTTGACGAATTTTTCAATGATTTGAACGATAACTTCTGTATCAGTTTCACTCTTAAGGTCGATGTTATGAAGGAACTCTTTCTTTAAGAAAGAATAGTTTTCAATAACGCCGTTGTGAACAATTGTGAAACGGCCGGAAGCACTTTGATGTGGATGTGCATTCACTTTGCTTGGTACACCGTGTGTCGCCCAGCGAGTATGCCCGATTCCAGTATGTCCAATAACTGATTCATCAACGATGCTGCGAAGGTCTGCAATGCGTCCTTTTTCTTTGAAAACATGTACGCCAGATTCGTTCTTTACTGCAATCCCTGCAGAATCATATCCACGATATTCAAGCTTTTCCAATCCTTTTAAAAGGATTTCTTTCGCGTCTTTACTTCCAATATAACCAACGATACCACACATAATAATGTATCCTCCCTAATAAAGGGGGCCAGTCAAAACCGCGGGGGCTGACTAATGCCCCCTTATCTCTGTAGTAAGTTTATAAGTGGCATTCTTTCTCCTTTGTACGCCAAGTTGCCTCGGTCGCTTTAAGAAAAAGATTACGGTTGTGCTATTCAACCGGGAGGTATCCGCCGAAAACTCGATAATCCTCCTCCTCGTCAACTAATCCTCCGATGTCCGTTCAGGAAGATTAGTTCAGGCGCTTTATTTTATTTTTAACCTCGATCCACCTTTCTTTACTCGACTAAAAGGTCTGACTTATTCAGACAACGTTTATCTTACAATACGTCTGTTTGAAACGTCAATTAAAATCTGTCAAGGAAAATGGTGCAAACAATAATGGATTTCCCTGTCTGCATAAAATAAAACCTGTTGTAAAAAGTTTTCCTTGCTTCTTTATTTAATATGCATGAGAAGGGAAAGAGTTCCCTTTCCTCCCCATGCATACTTTTTATATGTTTTAAACGTTTTCCGGAAGTCCCATTTCCGCTTTGACGACTTCTGCAATCCGGTTTACATACTCTACGCATGCAGCTTCCGTCGGTGCTTCCACCATGACGCGGACCAATGGCTCTGTACCTGAAGGACGGACAAGGATGCGTCCATTTCCATTCATTTCAGATTCCACTTCTTCGATGACCGCTTTGATTTTATCATTGTCAGTCACGTGGTGTTTATCGGTCACTTTGACATTCACAAGTTTTTGAGGGAATTTTTGCATTTCAGCTGCAAGTTCAGACAGCGGCTTATTCGTCGCTTTCATGATATTGACCAGCTGAAGACCCGTCAATAGGCCATCGCCCGTTGTATTGTAATCAAGGAAAATGATATGGCCGGACTGCTCGCCGCCTAGATTGAATCCATTTTTCTTCATTTCTTCCACTACATAGCGGTCGCCTACGGCTGTCTGAACACCATTGATGTCGAGTTCTTCCAATCCTTTATGGAAACCGAGGTTGCTCATGACAGTGGAAACAACTGTGGAGTGCTTCAATCTGCCTTCCTGCTTCAAGTACTTGCCGCAGATGAACATAATTTGGTCGCCGTCAACGATATCGCCGTTTTCATCAATGGCAATCAAACGGTCGCCGTCGCCATCAAAAGCAAGACCGACATCGGCATCCTTTTCTTTAAGGAACGCTGCCAATGCTTCCGGATGGGTCGATCCAACTCCGTCGTTAATGTTCAAGCCGTTTGGAGAAGCACCCATTGTGGAAATATCCGCTTCAAGATCAGCAAATAAGTGCGCTGCCAATGAAGATGTCGCCCCGTGTGCACAGTCTAATGCTACGTGGATTCCTGAGAAGTCTTCGTCTACAGACTGCTTCAAGAATTGAAGGTACTTTTGGCCGCCTTCGAAATAATCGCTGACTTGTCCTAAATCTCCTCCGACTGGACGAGGAAGAATATCCTCATTCATATCGATATACTGTTCGATTTCATCTTCCTGTTCATCAGAAAGCTTAAAGCCATCAGGACCGAAGAATTTGATTCCGTTATCCGCAACAGGATTATGAGAAGCAGAGATCATGACGCCCGCTTGTGCACCAAGTGCTTTCGTTAAATAAGCGACCCCTGGTGTTGAAATGACGCCAAGGCGCATGACTTCAGCCCCAATGGACAAAAGCCCTGCTACAAGAGCCCCTTCAAGCATATGGCCAGAGATCCTTGTATCACGCCCAATAAGGATTTTTGGCCTTTCTGTATTCTTAGTTAAAACGTAGCCGCCGAATCTTCCTAATTTAAAGGCTAATTCCGGTGTAAGCTCTGTATTTGCCACTCCTCTTACACCATCTGTGCCAAAATATTTACCCATTCTAATCATCGCTCCTTATTTATCTCGTCTTCCATTCACTATTGTTTTTCTTCCAACCGTATTTTCATGGTGTCATCGGACAATTGGGTTGAGAAATTATCCCCTGGACTGTCGATTTGAATTTTAAGGCTATGGTCCCCAGCTTCTAAGTCAGAAGCATCTACGTACAATTTGAAATCATCTGCACTTAGCTGATCGACGATTTCACTTGGACCAGTCACCGTCAGATCCACTTGTCCCTTTTCAGGGGAAAGAATGGTCATATTGTATTGATCACCAACGCCTCTTTCAGCTACCTGAAGGTTCGAAAAAGTCTTCGTTTCCGTCTTTTCAACGTCCACCTTCACTTTCACTTTATCTACAGAGGCTTTGTTCAGACCGTCCTGCAATTTCACAGGCACCTCAATCGTTGAATCCTTCTCTATCTTGCTGACATCGAGAGGAAGATCCAGTTCGTTGATTGAATCCAAGACATCCTGTTTGCCATAAATGGTGATTTGTTTCGGATCAGCTGAAACATCTAGTATTTTGACTCCTTCAGGAGGAGTTCCTGTTTTATTGATTGAGATCGGCACCGTTTTACTCGGGTTTTTCACAGGCAGTGTGACATCCACTGTCGAAGGGTTCACAGTGACATTCAATTTGTTCAATTCCCGATCAAGGACCCTTACCTGTGCTTCCCTGGTCACCGTCTTATCCACTTCGCCGCGGACATCGATCGTTGCTTTCACATAAGTGATTTGATCTATGATATTCTTGGCTCCGGTGATTTTGACTGTCTTAGGCTGAACAGTCGGACTTTCAGCTTCAAAGCCTTCAGCCAAAATAGCAGAGTTGAATTCCGCTTCCACTTTGAATTCCTTCGTGACTTTCTCTTGAATATCCACACTGATAAAGGCAGGTTCAATCTTTGCCTGCAATTTATCAGATAGCCCCTTCGATTTGATCTTTACTTGATGGCGGCCGATGCCCAAGTCCCTTAAATCTACATAGAGCTGGAAGTCGCGCATCGTTTTAGTAGGCTGAACAATAGATGTCGGCCCCTCTACCATCACGTTGACTTTTTCCGGAGCTCCCGATACAACAAGGTTATCGGAATCATAGTAAAGATCCAGCGGTACATCTGTAATGACTTCGCTGTTTGCTTTAGGGGATGGATTCTTCTCTTTCTTAAAGTCCCCCTTCTCCACACTGACAGAGGTATATAGCAAGATGGCTAAGAGCAGTGCGATAATACGCATGACCCATTTATTTTCCATGAATTTATCCATTTTGCTTTTTCCCCCTCCAGCTCCATCGGGTTGAGGAAGTGTTCTTTGCGGAATCCAATATCTCTGAACCCAATAAGTTTTTAAAATCATCCGAAGATAAATCGCGGTATAGCTCGCCATTTTTGGTAATGGAGATGCTTCCCGTTTCTTCAGAAACAATGATGGTAATAGCATCTGTCACTTCACTGATACCTAGAGCTGCCCTATGCCTTGTCCCTAATTCCTTTGAAATAAAAGGACTTTCGGATAACGGCAGATAGCAGGCCGCTGCTGCAATGGTACGCTTTTGAAGAACGACTGCCCCATCATGCAATGGAGTGTTCGGAATGAAGATATTGATTAATAGCTCAGAAGAAATCCGAGATTCGAGGGGAATTCCCGTTTCTATGTAATCACTCATCCCTGTTTCTCTTTCGATTGAAATCAACGCCCCTATACGGCGTTTAGCCATATAATTGACTGCTTTGACGATTGCCTCAAGCATGCGCACCTGCTCTTCCTCTTCATTGCTGCCGGTCCTCGAAAATAACTTCCCTCGTCCCAGCTGCTCGAGTGCTCTGCGCAGCTCCGGCTGAAAAATAATGATAATTGCAAGAAAACCCCATGTTAGAGCTTGCTCCATCATCCAGCTTAGTGTATTAAATCCTAGAAAGCCGCTTAAACTTCTGACGACAATGATGACAAAAATCCCTTTTAAAAGTTGTACGGCCTTCGTTCCGCGGATTACCATAATAAGCTTGTATATCACAAACCAAACAAGGAGTATGTCGATGATATTAGATAAATAGTCCAATACCGTAAAATCTGCGAATGACGGCATTTTTCATCCTCCATTATGTTTAGTCCAAGCGGAAGCCGCTTTTTTCTAGTTTTTTCATAACTTTAATATTATATCACATTTAAAGGCAAGAATAGAAAAACCAAACAGCCGTATCCAATTTGAAAACCCCGTGTCATCTGCACGTAATAATCTATACTATAAAAAACAGGCTTCCCTTAAGGTCGCCTGTCGCCATTATCGATTATTGTACTGGAGCTTCTTCTTTTTGTCCGATGTGGAAAAGATCTTTGGTAGATTTTTTGATATTGTACCAAAGCCATTCGAACACTTCATTAATTTCCTTGATATCCCCGCTTACATTACCGACATTTGCCATATAAGGCTTCCCATTGATCACCGTAACATCTCCATTGACTTTCCCTTCTATCCTTACATCCCCATTCCGGACAGTAATATCCCCGTTAACTGTCTTTCCTTTCGGGACAATGACCGTATGGTTCTGAACAAGCAAGTCAGGCTTCTTGGTAAAAGAAAATTCTTTATCCTCATTCCAGACGGAAAAGATACTTCCTGAAATCAATACGACAAATAAAGCAGCCGCAGTCATGAAAGGATGCTGGCGGAACCAGCGCTGGAAGCCGACCTTTTTTCTCTCTTTCGGCAGCTTGGCCATCACCTGTGAAGTAAACCCATCAGGTGCCTTTATATGTGAAATTCCCTGAACCATCCCAACCGCATTCTTCAATTGATGCAGGTACTGCTGGCAGGAAGGGCAGGTTTGCAGATGATGCTTCAGTTTCATTTCATCCTCTGCAGAAATATCTTCGTCTAAATAATCATGCATTAAATCCACAATTTCTTCAGGACAAGAGGACATCTTACGTCTCACCCTTTCTATAATTTCCCAAGTTGTTTTCTAAGTGCTTCCCTACCCCGGTGCATCCTCGTCTTAACCGTTCCCAGAGGGAGATCTAATATTTCACTGATCTCATTAAGAGAAAGCTCCTCTATATACTTAAGTACGATGACTGTCCTATATTTCTGTGGGAGCTTTAAAATTTCTTTATGGACATTATCTCTCAGTTCCATCTTCTCAAGCTTTTCTTCCGGCAAGGCAACATCAGCTGCCACCTGCGAATACATCGTCAACCCGTCGGTACCCGAGACCTCTGCATCCAGGTAATAATCCGGTTTCTTTTTACGGATTCGATCGATGCAAAGATTTGTTGCGATCCGATAGAGCCATGTGGAAAATTTCCGCGATTGATTGAAGCTTTCGATATTAATATATGCACGGATAAATGCTTCCTGTGCGATATCTTCAGCCTCATGGCGGTTGCCCAAAATCCTGTAGCAAACTTGGTAAACTTTGTCCTTATAAAGCTCAACGATCTCGCTGAATGCATTTTGATCGCCTTTAATGACTTGTTTTATCCGTTTATTTACGATTAAATCCATTAAAATTATACCCCCGCTCTATGCGGCTATACTCGTATACGTATGTACAGCTTAAAAGGTTTCAAAAAAAATTATATATATTTTATCCTAACAAATTTTTACTAATTTTGGTTTAATATTTTCAAAATTTGGGTAAAAAGTAGTTGAATTCCATTAGAAATGAGGAAATGCATATGGAGAGCAGGCTCAAGCAATTATTGAATGAAATTGAAGAAAATAGGTCACTGATGGTTAAGCTTGCACTTGAATCGTCTTTCGCTGATGAGAAAGTGGTAAAAATCAGCTGGAAACTCGATCATCTGTTAAATACATATGATGAACTTGTCCAAAAAATATCATGAGCAGCTGCGGAAAAGTGCAGCTGCTCTTTTTTCTTATGAAATCTTATAGTAATTTCTCTCCAAATAGCGATCCCATCAATGCTACCGCTACATTTGCCGTCTTATTTTTTTCATCAAGAATCGGATTGACCTCAACAAATTCAGCAGAAGTGATAATATCAGACTCCGCAAGCATTTCCATGGCCAAATGGCTTTCCCTATAGCTGATGCCTCCGATAACAGGTGTGCCGACTCCCGGTGCATCATTTGGATCAAGCCCGTCCAAATCAAGGGATAGATGAACACCATCCACATTTCTTTCCTTTAAGTAAGCAATCGATTCTTCCATTACCTTGGTCATTCCCAAACGATCGATTTCATGCATCGTGTACACCTTGATACCTTTTTCTTTGATAAGTTCTCTTTCACCCTCATCCAATGAACGGGCACCGATGATCACGATGTTCTCAGGCTTGATTTTCGGACTATATCCGCCGATTCCAGTAAGTGCAGGATGTCCAATTCCAATACTAGCCGCCAATGGCATGCCGTGGATATTTCCAGATGGTGACGTATCAGCCGTATTCAGATCACCATGGGCGTCATACCAGATGACTCCAAGATTCTCATAATGCTTCGCAACCCCAGCGAGCGTGCCAAGCGCAATGCTATGGTCCCCGCCAAAGATAAGAGGGAATTCTCCATTATCAATGATTCCGTGGATCCCGGCTGCAAGCTTTTCACTCCCATCTGCAACCGCTTTCAAATTGCGCAGATTTGTTTCAGGATTCTGTACTCTTTCTGCCTGTTCAATTTCAATATTTCCAAGATCATTAATTTTGTATCCTAATGCTTCAAGCCTCTCCACGACACCGGCATAGCGGATCGCACTCGGCCCCATATCCACACCGCGTCTCATCTGTCCCAAATCCATAGGAACGCCTAAAATTGATATGTTTTTCTTCATGATGGTTTTCCTCCTTCACAAATGATTCTAAGTACTATTGTATCCCTAGAAAGGAATATGACTCAACTCGACAAGGTTGTGAATATATATTCAGCGGGGGAGTGAAGATAGAAGGTGCCTGCTTGAAGGTGACTGTTGCGACTTCAAAGTGCCTGTCACGCCCTGGTTTTTGTCGAACAAATAAGTATAAGCATTCGCCGTTTGAGGTTCGGTGCGATTACTACCTTCTGATTGAGCGCTCAATCAAGATGCCAAATAGCAATCTGCCGGCCTGCGCCTGGATATACGGGGCCAGATCACAGAACCACTAAAAAGGTACACCTGAGGAGGTAAATATGAACTTTAATATGATAAAAACTGCTTCATTAGCTGTAATTAGGGGTCAGGACGATAGGGTAAGGATAAGAATCGATTAAAAATGAAGGAAAATCGCGGAGAATTTACCCCTTCCATTTGCTCTATGCGCGAGAAATGAGTTCCTATGCGCCGCTTCTCATATCCTATGCGCGAAAAAGCTGCGGCTTTGCGCCGTTCATGACTGTTTATGAGCCAAAACCCTATTCTTATGCGCCATTGCCTACTTTATAACAATTATCCTAATCCGACTGAGCACTCAGTCAGATACTCTCATCCCACGTCCGCAAAAAATCAAACTGGATCAGAACCAATAATCTCAACAGCCATCCGCGGAACTCCAATTTTCCCCAACAAAAAAAAGATCCTGATTAACAGGACCTTTTCCGAAATGATGAGCCATGAAGGACTCGAACCTTCGACCCTCTGATTAAAAGTCAGATGCTCTACCAACTGAGCTAATGGCTCTATTTGGCTGGGCTAGCTGGATTCGAACCAACGCATGTCGCAGTCAAAGTGCGATGCCTTACCGCTTGGCTATAGCCCAATAATGAATGTCTTTTCAAACAAAAAGGACATTAAGTAGCATGTCCGCATTTCAAAAAGTTATTCAAAAAATGGTGGAGGGGGGCAGATTCGAACTGCCGAACCCGAAGGAGCGGATTTACAGTCCGCCGCGTTTAGCCACTTCGCTACCCCTCCATATGAAACTGGTGCCGGCAAGAGGACTTGAACCCCCAACCTACTGATTACAAGTCAGTTGCTCTACCAGTTGAGCTACACCGGCAATTTAAAAAAGGAAGATTATTTTACTCCGCTTTGCTGCGTAAAAAATCTATGGTGGAGGATGACGGGATCGAACCGCCGACCCCCTGCTTGTAAGGCAGGTGCTCTCCCAGCTGAGCTAATCCTCCAATATGTATGATATTCGTTTTTACTTAAATGTAAAAACTATGGTGACCCGTACGGGATTCGAACCCGTGTTACCGCCGTGAAAGGGCGGTGTCTTAACCGCTTGACCAACGGGCCACTCGTATTCTTAAATTAAGCTTCCAACCGGGCTCGAACCGGTGACCTCTTCCTTACCATGGAAGCACTCTACCTGCTGAGCTATGGAAGCAAATGGCTCCGCAGGCAGGACTCGAACCTGCGACCGATCGGTTAACAGCCGATAGCTCTACCACTGAGCTACTGCGGAATAATTTTAGTGGCCCGGCGACGTCCTACTCTCGCAGGGGGAAACCCCCAACTACCATTGGCGCTGAAGAGCTTAACTTCCGTGTTCGGTATGGGAACGGGTGTGAC